>JAUVEG010000031.1 GCA_030594925.1 Gammaproteobacteria bacterium | reverse complement strand
CCCTCACCGAGAGCGCCTTTGAGAGCGGGGTGCTGTTTGATGCCGAGTTTATTACCGATGAGTCGCTGCTGCGCCAGCAGGCGGCCAGAGACTTCTGGCGCAACCACTTTGCAACAGCTCCATCAGCGCTTGCCGGCTGGCTTTATGGCCAGTGGAAAAGTCCGGATACGCTTCTGAAAGATGTCTCTGTGCTGGTCGATAATCCGCAAGCGGTGCAGCAGCCGCAGATTGAGAGAAAATCAGTTAAGGAACTGGAGCAACAGCGCGGCAGCTGTTTTTCTGAACTGAGTGAACTATGGCGATCGGATCAGGCCGGGGTGACAGATCTTCTGAACGCTTCAAAATCGCTGGGTCGCGCTGAAAAAACATACCGGAAGGATAAGCTTGAGATTGCGTTGTCATCACTCTCCCGTGCTGTTGAGGCAGGTGTTGATCCCTATCTTCTGCCCGAGGGATTCGAGTTGTTTACAACTGACAAGTTGCAAAGCTCGCTCAAGCCGGCCTCGGTCAAAAAAGGTGAGACAGCTCCGGTTCACCGCTTTTTTGACAAGGCTCAGCAGCTAGCTGAGCTCTCGGAACAACTGGTTCGTTATCGCCGTATCAACCTGCTGGTAGAGGCCGCCGGCGTCATCCGCAACTCTATCGATCGACACAAGTCACAGCAGCGCGTGCTGTTCTTCGATGACCTCCTGAACAAGCTCGATCAGGCATTGCAGGGCGAGGGGCGGGATAAACTCATCGAGCGCATCCGGAAGCGCTACCCGCTGGCGATGATCGATGAGTTCCAGGACACCGATCCTGTGCAGTACCGCATCTTCAGCACGATCTACAGCGGCTGTCCCGATTGCGGCATCTTTATGATCGGTGATCCCAAGCAGGCGATCTACAGTTTTCGCGGCGCTGACATCTTCACCTACATGCAGGCGCGGCGGGATACCGAGGCCGAAGCCGGTCACTTTACGCTGGACGTCAACTGGCGCTCACACTCCAATCTTGTCGGCATGATCAACCGGCTGTTCGGTCGTGCTGCCAGCCCCTTTATCTATGACAGGGATATTGCCTTCCAGAAGGTGAAGCCGGCAGCGGTTGAAGGCACCGCCGACAAGAAGGCCCTGACGATCGATGGCGCTGAAGTCGAGCCGATGGTTGCCTGGTTCGTGCCAGGTAGCAAAACGATCACTAAGAAGTGGGCGGGAGTTCATGTTGCTGATGGCTGCGCCAGCGAGATTGCGCGGTTGCTGAATCTTGGCAGGGAGAAGCGTGCACTGCTTGGCGATAATCCTCTGTGTGCGCGCGATATTGCGATATTGGTGAGAAATCGCTTCGAGGCGAATGACATTCGTCAGGCGCTGGCCCGGGTCGAGGTCAACAGCATCACCATCAGTCGCGACACTGTCTTCGATACCGATGAGGCGCGCGATCTCTCGCACCTGCTGCGTGCCGTTGCCGGGCCGGGAAATGCCGTACTGCTGCGCACTGCTCTGGCCACGCGTCTTTTGGGATGGAGTGCAAAACGTATCCATGAGCTGGGCAATGATGAGGAGAGATGGGAGGCGAAAGTGGCAGCTTTTCACGGCTACCATGCGATCTGGCGGGAGCATGGTTTTATGCAGATGCTCTACAGGTTGATGCGCAGCGAGGGGATTATCAGTGTGCTTCTGGCCTCGGAAGAAGGTGAGCGACGCATGACAAATCTGCTGCAACTTGCTGAATTGGCACAGGTTGAATCACGTTCGATTCCCGGGGTCGAGAATCTGCTGCGCTGGCTGGCTGATGAACGCGAGCTTGCTAAAGATGGCAGCGTCAGCGATGAACAGCAGCTGCGCCTGGAGAGCGACGAGAACCTGGTGCAGATCGTCACCATCCACAAGAGCAAGGGGATGGAGTATCCGCTGGTGTTCCTGCCCTATATCTGGTCGTCAAGGAAGACCACTGACAAGGGGATTATCAAGTTTCATGATGAGCACAAGCATTTGCTGCATGTTGACCTGGGTTCAGAGCAGCGCGAGGAGAGTATCCGGCTGGCGGAGCGTGAACGTCTCGCCGAGGATTTGCGCCTGCTCTACGTGGCGCTGACCCGCGCGCAGCAGCGTTGCTACTTCTCCTGGGGGCAGTTTAACGGTGCTGCAGAGTCGGCCATGGCGTGGTTGCTGCACCAGTCGACGTCTGCAGATGGATCACCAGAGTGCATCATGGCGCAGCTGGACAGTGAGGAGATCAAGTCAGCGCTATTGTCGTTGAATGAGGCGGGTGGATCTGAAGAGAACAGCGACAGTGGGATAGAGTTGCTAGTTACAGAACTGCCGGAAACCGGTGTCAAATTTCGTGAAGCTGATGATCTGTCAGAACAGCCGCAGGCACAGAAATTCACAGGCAAGGTCGAGCAGAGCTGGCAAATGACCAGCTTCAGTGGCCTCACCGGCAGCATGAAACATGACTACCGCATCGACATGCCGGACTTCGATCCACAGGATGAACCGTCCTCTGAAACGCAGCCGCAAGCGCCCGGGCTTTCTCGCTTTAGCTTTCCCCGTGGCGCCCGCGCCGGTGAATGCCTGCACAGCATCCTCGAGGAGCTCGATTTCACGCAGGCCATCGGCGAGCAGCAGGAGCAGATGATTGCGCGCAAACTCGACCATTTTGGTTTTGACGAGAGCTGGCTCGAGGTGGTCAGCGAGTGGATGCAGTCGATACTGGATACTCCCCTCGACAGCGCACACTCGTTGAGTCTCGGCATGATCGCTCCTCAACGGCGTTTTGTCGAGATGGAGTTTCATTATCCGCTGGCTGGATTAACTGCTGATGGCCTCAATGGCATGATGAAGCAGCTCGCCAGTTTTCGTTCTGATCAGCCGCAGCTCAATTTCAATCCCGTCAATGGCATGATGAAGGGGTTTATCGATTTGATCTTCGAGCATCAGGGGCGTTTCTATGTTGCCGACTACAAGAGCAACCACCTGGGCGATCACTTCGATCAGTATCATCACGAGGCGTTGCAGAGCGCCATCGGTGAGCATCGTTATGATCTGCAGTACCTGGTCTACACGGTGGCGCTGCACCGCTATCTAAAACTGCGCCTGCCGGATTATGATTACGACAAAAATTTTGGCGGCGTCTACTACCTCTTTCTCCGTGGCATGGATCGAGAGCAGGGTGCTGACAGAGGCGTCTACTACGACAGGCCGGAGAGTGCGCTTATCAGCAGACTCGACCGGCTCTTCGCCGGGGAGACATCTGATGTTTGATCTGCTTTTGATCCGACGTGCCCTGGAAAAGCTTTTAGCGATAGATATTTAAGCATCGTTGTACTAGTAATCCTTGAGTGACTAACATGTTTACAAATGAGTCAAGTTTTAAAAGAATCTCTCGCTAAGAACGCAAAGAACGCCAAGGCCGCAAAGGTTTTTCTTGGCGAGCTTGGCCTACATGGATCGTAGGTCAGGAGCGTGAGCAGGACGCGGAAGCTTTGCGTCTTTGCGAGAGAAAATATTTTCTCATGCCTTGTCAGTCTGAGACTTGGTCTCGCTAGATGTTAAAGATGCTGCATAGTGACAACAAATCCACCAATAATAACGCTCGGGAACCCGCTTCATGTTTGAACAGACTTTCAAGAATATCGACGACGTGCTGTGGAAGGAGGCCGGCTGCTCCTCGGAGCTGGACTACACCGAGCAGACTTCGTGGATGCTGTTCCTCAGATATCTGGATGATCTGGAGGGGGAGCGCGCCATCGAGGCGGAACTTGTCGGCAAACGCTACGACTTCATCATCGATGCGCAACACCACTGGAGCCGCGCCGAACTCAAACAGTCCATTTTCCGTCAATGGGCCACCCGCATCCTGCGTGAACATCTCACCCGGGGATGGACACTTGACCAGCAGCGTTTCGAAGCCAATGCACGCGAATTGGAAGCGGCCATGGCGCTGATCCAAAAAGCGGCGCAGAGCCCGGAGATGCAGGCCGATACCGTCGGGGTCTGATGAATTTCTTCTCTCCGGGGAGAAGGTTAAGGTGAGGGGGACTCCACAAGCATGCTGTTGGTGTTCAAAACATATTATTCAATAAATCATAGGGTAGCGTATGAAATTAAATACAGAAGACGCCGAACTGTTTTTTGAGTTGACATGGGCATTGCAATTTTTCGTCAATAGAAAAAGAAAAATTATTCCAGATATTCATTCAATTCAGGACTTAAAAGAGTTACCAGAAGAGAGAAGGTTCCTGGTTAGAGAGGCTCTCTATGAATCGCCGCAATTGATCGATGCTTATGTTGCAGAAAACCCGGATGAATTTGATATTGAGAAGCTTGACATCATAAAGCAGTGGAAAGATTTTATTGATGATGACTTCTATATTGAGAGGTATTTGAAAAATTATGCAATTTTTATCGGTGCGAATGGCAAGGTCTATGCAGTGCTGGCTTTGCACAAGGACTTTGATGCGATGTTTCCACGAAACTATTTGCCAATGTACGTAAAGGGGGTGCTGCTCCCGTTCAAGGGTCGTGTGATCTACGATGGTTTCCTGCAGTCTTATAACGTCCATTTTGGCGGAGGCATGAAACGGTCGCTGAAAGAGAGCTATATGAGAGCCAAACAAAATGAAAAAATCATACATGCCCTGGAAGAAGATCACAAAACTGACAATAAAATAGTCAAGCCGGAAGTGCGTGCAAAGGATTGGTCAAAAGAGCTGGAGCAATTAAGAAAAATTGCAAAGAAGTTGAAAGGGGGAGCAGGGCAGCCTGTCATCAATAGCCCTGTCTTTAGCCTGGTGAAGGCGAGTATAGAGCTTGCAAATCAAACTGCAGCCGATTCATCAGATGTTAGTGCGCTTATAAAAGAGCTTCGAAAAGTTGAAAGAGCAACAGCTAAAATTGAAACCATATTGTATCGTAGTGAGTGAAACAAACCTCCTCATTCCGGGCGGGCGGGCGAGGCGGGAGTCTCTTCCCTGCATATTTTCCACGGCAAAGATCGGGAACTGTAGATGTTTGATAAGCTGAAAATGGCAGTTCCCCTGGGGTTGCTGCGCAATCTCGATCTCTACTTCGCCAGGCAGATGTTCAAGCTCGATGCAAGTAGCAACGAGCAGCTGATGCTGCCTGCAGCACTGGCCAGCCGCGCTATCGGTGATGGTGATGTCTGTCTCGATCTCGCGGCAGTGGCTGCAACGCAGTTAAAGGATTTGAAACTCTCCACAGAGTATCGACTCGATATTCCCTCACTGAAAGAACTCAGGGAGACGCTACGCGACAGTGGGGTGGTGGGTTCGCCTGGCGAGATTGCGCCATTGATTCTCGATGGGCGGGATCATCTCTACCTGGGACGCTACTGGTGGTTTGAAAAGCAGGTCGCGGATGCGTTGCTGGCAAGAGCGATCCCACTGCAGTCGGGGGAAGTCGATGACGAACTCCTGGGCCAGGGGCTGCAGCGTATCTTCAGCGGCAGTCATGGCGGGACTGACTGGCAGAGAGTTGCTGCGGCTGTCGCTGTGCTGCGTCGCTTCTGCGTCATTTCAGGCGGGCCTGGCACAGGCAAGACCCATACCGTAGCAGCCATCCTGGCGCTGCTGCTCGAACAGTCACGGGGGCGGCATCTGCGCATTGCCATGGCTGCCCCTACAGGCAAGGCTGCAGCACGATTGAGTGAATCGATTCGCAACGCCAAGCCGAATATCGCCTGCAGTGATGGAATCAAGACTCTGATTCCAGAGGAGGCATCGACCATCCATCGCCTGCTTGGCATCACTCCCAACAAGGAGCAGCCCCGCTTCAACAATGAGCATCCGCTGCATGTCGACCTGCTGGTAGTGGATGAGGCTTCGATGATCGACTTGCCGATGATGGCGCGCCTGTTGGATGCGCTGCCGGATGACGCTCGCCTGATCCTGCTGGGCGACAAGGATCAGCTGGCTTCGGTGGAGGCGGGCAGTATTTTTGCTGACATCTGCGGGCGGGATTCCGAGGCGCACTATACTCCGGAGTTTCATCAGAGATTGCAGCGCGTCAGCGGGGAGCGCATCGACAACCAGGAGCCACGCAACGCTTTTGCAGAGAGCATCGCGCTGCTGCACAAAAGTTACCGCTTCTCGGGAGAGGAGGGGATCGGCCGGCTTGCCGCGGCAGTCAACCGGGGTGACAGTGAAGCGGTCTTGCAGCTGTTCGGACAGGGGCTGGAGGATATTTCGCTCTTTACTCCACGCGCAGAGAACATCGCCGCCGAACTGAAAAACAGGGTGCTGCAGGCCTATGCGGAGTGTTTCAAGGCAGGGGATCATCTTGAAGCGCTGCGCAGATTCAACGCCTTTCGCATCCTCTGCGCCGTGAGAAAAGGGCCTGCCGGAGTCGAGCAGGTCAATCAAGCCATCGAGCAGCTGCTGCGCGTCAGGGGTCTCATCCGGGGTGATGCGCAGCACTATAAAGGGCGGCTGCTGATGGTGACGCGCAATGACTACAGCGTCGGGCTGTTCAATGGTGATGTCGGCATCCTGTGGCCGGATCCTGATGCGGATAACAGGTTGGCCGCCTGGTTCGTGCTGCCGGACAACGAGATGAAGCGGGTATTGCCCAGCCGCCTGCCACCGCATGAGACAGCCTACGCCATGACTGTGCACAAGTCACAGGGTTCCGAGTTTGAGCGGGTGCTGGTGATGCTGCCGTTCGAAGAGGTCGGCGTGGTCTCGCGTGAGCTTCTCTACACCGGAATTACCCGTGCAAAGCACAAGGTGGAGCTGTGGGGGAGCGAAGCTCTATTAAGCAAGGCTGTGGAACACAGAGTGACACGCGTCAGCGGCTTGAGCGGACGGCTTCACGGAATTAAGGCGGAATTACGAAATTAAGGGGACAGTATACCTATTTTGATCAATTCGAATATCTGCGCTCAATGAGGAAATAGGTATACTGTCCCCTGAATTTCCTGAATTTGCAAAGCCTCGGCAACAGTAGACTTTCTGAGAAAGAGGGTTTATTCTCTGGATAACCATGTCAAATTCATGGGTAGTGACAGGTAGAGGCAGCAGCCGAAAAAAAATAAGTTATTCAAAGACCTATTTCATATGAGTTCTTCATTATTCCAGATCACAGATAATCGAATCATCAGCCCCCGTTTTTTGATGGCGATTGGCATGAGCCTGGCTTTGCTTGCTTCGGCAGCCGCCTATGCCGAACCAAAAAAAGTTGATGAATTTGTAGAAATGGCGCTCCAGGCAGAGCCTGATCTTCAAAAGGGCAGAATGCTCTACTTTAACTGTGCAATTTGTCACACGCCGGAGGGATGGGGTTCTCCAAATGGCCGCTACCCGCAAATCGCAGGACAACATCAAAGTGTGATACTCAAGCAGCTGGCCGATATTCAGAAGGGAAATAGAGACAACCCCACCATGATACCCTTTACAGCTCCCCTGTTTGTTCTGGAGCCGCAGGCATTGGCTGACCTGTCGGCCTATATTGAACAACTACCGATGATTCCCAATAACAGTATCGGCTCCGGCTTGCGGCTTGAAGAGGGTAAAAAACTCTACGATACAGAGTGCAAAGAGTGTCACGGTGAAAACGGTGAGGGTATCGCAAAAGAGTTTTACCCGCGCATTCATGGACAGCACTTTCAGTACGTGCTGCGGCAAATGGAGTGGGTGAAAATGGGCAAACGCAGAAATGCGGACAAAGAGATGGTAAAGCAATTCAAGAAATTCAGTCAGGACGATCTTGAAGTCATTGCCGATTATGTCTCCCGTCTGCGCCCCGATAAGGGGATGCTTGCGGATCATTTGGGGCAGAAAAATCCCGATTTCAGACCTGACTTTGTGACAGCGCCCAAAACGCAACAATAAGAAACAGACGAATCGGGAGCCTCCTGTAAAACTCCGTCATTCCGGCATGCTCTTAGCCGGAATCCATAGGTCTTGATTTGCACGTGGTTGATTTACCGGATTCCGGCCTTCGCCGGAATGACGTATTTTTGGGTTTTACAAGAGACTCTCGATACAAGAAAATGACTCATAGTAATATCTCAAAGAGGATTAGCATGCCGGATTATAAAAAACTCTTCACAATGCTCATTTTATCTCTCCTGATCAGTTCAACAGTGTGGGCGGAGAGCTCGCTGGACCAACAGATTCGTGATGTTGCATCAGGAGGAACCGTAGGCCAGCTTGATGAATTGATCAGCAAAGGCGCCAATATCGATGCGCCGGGCAAGTTTGGAAAAAGACCACTGATGTTTGCTGCTGAATCTGGCAATACGAATATTGTTTCCGTGCTGCTCTCTCATGGCGCAGAAGTCAATGCCAGAACCAAAACAGGGGCAACGGCGTTGACCTTTGCTGCTGAAAACGGGCACGCGCAGATCACCGCTCTGTTGATTGAGATGGGCGCCAATGTACATGACCGCACCCGCACGGGATATGACTCGCTGATGATTGCTGCAAAAAGGGGGGATGACATTATCGCTGCCCAACTGCTGGAGTTTGGTGCAGACGTTCGCTCTTCTGACCGAAAGGGCAATTCGGCCCTGATGCATGCGATTACCGCGGGACACACCGATGTTGTGAAAACCCTGTTTCACTATAGCAACCAGGTTGCCCCATGCGTCCCCAATAATGCGGGGCTGACACCATTGATGGTGGCCATCGATAAACAACAGCATGAAGTGATAGGGATCTTGCTGCCCAGAGTAAAAAACATCAATTTCCAGGATAATTTTGGCGCAGCAGCCCTTCACTATGCTGTTGAAAGCGGCAACCTTGATGTTGCTAAATATCTTGTTGAGCAGCAGGCAAACATCAATCTGCAGGATCACGATGGCTCCACACCACTGATGGTGGCTGTAAAGGCGGGCAATGCTGAGATTGCCTCCTACCTGCTGGCAAGCGGTGCTGATAGAACAGTGAAAAATAGCGAGGAGAAAACTGCTCAACAGATTGCTGAAGAATCAGGCAATCAGGCGATTACCGCTCTGTTTCAGTAGCTTCATAAAAGCTGTTTCTAACCTGGCATAGCCAGAACCAGGCTGTTTTTTATCAGGTGCTGCAGGAATTCATGAAAATAGAGAGTGCTGTTCTCCCGATGTTGCTTGTTACGGCGTCGACCTTTGCAGTTGCTGCCGGAGACGAACCCGTTCAAGAGTCACCGCAGGTCAACAGCTTCAAAGATGCCTTGACCAAGGGTACGGTCAAGGGGCTGTTGCGTTACAGCGGACAATATCGTGACAGCAACCTGCATCTGACCCAGGACAGCACAACACCGGATGCAAATATCCAGAGTGGGAAAAAACAGCAATATTCTGCCATAGGCGGCTACCTGGGATATGAGACAGCACCCTGGCTCAACACTTCGATTGGAGCGACGCTTTATACCGGCAATCCGCTGGGAAACAATCCGGATGACAGAAAAGGACTGGGTGGATTGTATGAGGAGGATGGAGGACAGGACGCCTATATTGCACTGGGTGAAGCCTACCTCAGGTATCAGACGGATGAGCATCGCCTTGTTATTGGACGTCATGAGATGCCAAACTATCGTTTTGTCTCTCTCTCCAATGTGCGTATGAGCCCCTTTACCCATGAGGGGGTCACTTATGAAAACAGCTCCCTG
>JAUVEG010000124.1 GCA_030594925.1 Gammaproteobacteria bacterium | reverse complement strand
ACGCTCTATGTCTGTCCGGAGTGTGGCGCACCGATGATCATCATTGAGACCTTCGAGCGTCAACAACTGCCTCGCGCCCCACCCATGGGGATCGGTGGATCATGACGACCACCATCGCAAACCATGCATTTCGCTTCTTGTATCATGATCGGCCTGGACCGATAGGGAACTGCTTTAGCCGATGGCTCGGAAATGGACACTTTTACAACCATGTCGCGCTGCAAGACAACCAGCACTTCTCTATGGCGATGCCCCGAGCTCGCTTCGACACACCGGCAACAAGGCATCTACTCGACCCATTCAGGGAAGGTGCTATTCAAACCCCCATAGATCAAATCTCTTCTCTAACCGCATCGTGTGTTCCCGCGGTTTCCTCCACTGAGGCCTGTCAGACGCCTGTCCGTTGAGTTCCTGTGTAGCTCGATAGGCTTGCGCTTGAGGACAGGCGTCCAACAACCCTTAACATGACCCGTCATTCAGATTCTCACAATAAGTGAGCGGGACCTGCAAATAATCAACGCCAATCTTGGCTGATCCAGAACAGTAGCCAGCTACTCGCACCATTGACGCAATAACGCGCTTCGCAGCCGATTCAGAGCGCCGTGGCCGAGTCGATTATTGTAAATAACTATCACGGAACGTCTCTTGCGTGTGGTGAAGGATAACGTGCTTATCGATGGCAGAAACCGCAGAGCAGCGTGTAAGATCGCAGGCATCGAGCCAGAGGTGATTGAGTTGAACGGCGAGGACATTTTCGCGTACATCATTTCATCCAACGTCGTGAAGCGCCGCATTACAAAAGGTCAATCTGCAATGGGTGTTGCGATGGTGCATAGGGAGGCACACTCGAAAGGTTTAGACTCTAAACAATTTTCAAAAACATACCTTTTACATGCCCGACTCATCCTCAACCACTCCGAGAACCTGGCAAAGCAGGTGATGGCTGGAAAATCCCCCGATTTTGAATCAAATGGTAGCGAGGAGGTAGCGACGAAGAAAAAACCACTATTTCCCGCCCAAAAAGAAACCCGCTAACTCATTGAATTAGCGGGTTTTTATATGGTAGCAACGGGTAGATTCGAACTACCGACCCCATCATTATGAGTGATGTGCTCTAACCAACTGAGCTACGTTGCCAAAAGACCCCGCGCACTATAAGCAACCATGCGCCTCTTGTCAATTATCGATTGATCCTTGATCCTGAATTATGCGTGATTATGCAGATCAATGGCATTTCCCCGACTCTTTTGCTGTTGCTCTTTAGCTCCATCATTACGCACTGATTCCAGGTCATGCAGATAGTTTTCAGTAATGTCGCCTGTCACGTATTCACCATTGAAGACTGAGGTATCAAAACATGAGACGGAACTGCATCCCCTCTTTTTTACTGCGTTGATCAAATCTTCCAGGTCCTGGTAGATGAGACGGTCAGCGCCGATGTAGTCTGCAACCTCATCGTCAGTGCGGCCATGCGCTAACAGTTCATTGGCAGCGGGCATATCAATTCCATAGACATTTGGGAATCTCACAGGTGGCGATGCGGAGGCGAAATAGACCTTTTTTGCTCCCATATCGCGCGCCATCTGCACAATCTGCCTGGAAGTTGTGCCGCGCACAATGGAGTCATCCACCAGCAATACATTCTTGTTTTTAAACTCGAGATCAATTGCATTGAGTTTTTGCCGAACCGATTTTTTGCGCGCCTGCTGGCCGGGCATGATGAAAGTGCGACCGATGTAGCGATTTTTAATGAAGCCTTCAGTATAGCGGCGCTTTAATTTCGCAGACAGCGAGAGTGCGGCCGTACGGCTCGTATCCGGGATCGGAATCACTACATCGATATCGTGGTCCGGCCATTCACGTAATATTTTAGAGGCAAGTTTTTCCCCCATACGCTGACGCGCCTTGTGTACAAAAATATTGTCGATGATTGAATCGGGACGCGCAAAGTAGACATATTCAAAAATACAGGGGGTATGTTTTGCACCCTCGGCACATTGACTCGAATAGAGCTTGCCATTTTTGGTGATAACAACTGCTTCGCCCGGCTCGATATCCCGGATGCGTTTAAAGCCCAGTGTATCCAGTGCGACACTCTCCGAGGCAATCATATATTCGTCCCCGGATTCTGTTTCACGTTTACCAAAACAGATCGGGCGAATGCCATGCGGATCACGAAAACCGACGATGCAATAGCCTGGAATCATTGCCACAGCAGAGTAACCGCCACTGCATCGCTGGTGCACGCTGGTAATAGCCTTGAAAATATCATCAGCATCGATTCGATGTTTGCCCTGCTCCTGCAATTCGTGCGCAAAAATATTGAGCAGTATTTCAGAATCGGAATTGGTGTTGATATGGCGCAGATCCGAGGTAAACAGCTCCTTTTTCAACACATTTGCATTGGTCAGATTACCGTTGTGCGCCAGGGTGATGCCATATGGAGAGTTGACATAAAATGGCTGCGCCTCGGCAGATGATGAACAACCGGCAGTTGGATAGCGCACGTGCGCAATTCCCATATTGCCGCGTAAATCAAGCATCTGTTCTTTTTGGAAGACATCCCGCGCCAGGCCATTTCCCTTGCGCAGATTCAGATGATTGCCCTCACAGGTGACGATACCTGCAGCATCCTGCCCCCGGTGCTGAAGCACCAGCAGGGCATCGTAGAGTTCCTGATTAACAGCGTGATGAGCAACGATGCCGGCAATGCCGCACATGATTCAGGTTCCTGGTGATTTTGGCGGCGAAGATGCTTCAGGTGTAACAGGCGCCGGCGTCGGAAGCGGTGGCGCAGTGACTGGTTCAGGCGCCGTAGGAGTCATTTTGTCCAGTGGAATGACTATTTCATCCTCTGTTGTTGCCGGCGCTTTCTCATTCACGGGTTTTGCATCCTTGTCCTTCTCAATGTATTGCTCGAAATAAGCAGGAATTTCGTCCGGCAGGCGCACCTTGAGCCACTCAGCCATCTCGGTGAAATGAGGGACCATCTTTGATTGCGTCCACCAGGGTTCATTTTTAAATGGCAAAAAGCTGACGATCAATACGACAATGACCACCAGGATGACTCCGCGAAGACCTCCGAAGAGAATACCCACTACCCTGTCTGTGCCGCTCATCCCCGTCTTGTCGAATAGAGTTCCGATAATCCAGGTGAAAACACCTCCGGCGATCAGCACACCAAGCAAGATAGCGATACCGGAAAGCACCATGCGCACAGTTGGCGGCAGACCATATCCGCTTGGCAACAGCGGCTCGAGAGTGCTGTAATAGGTCAGGGAAAAGTAGATGGCAAGTCCCCAGACTAACAGGGAGAGAGCTTCACGCAGGAAGCCACGAAAGAAACTGACAATCACCGATATTGCGATGATGCCTATGATGACAAAGTCTACCCAGTTCACAGTTGGCCTTGAAAGATCGAATAAAAGTGGCGTTATTTTATCAGAATAGTTGGTTAGTGCTAGGGATTACTCTAATTCAGGTTCAAAACCCTGACGTTGAGACCGCTCACCTTTGCAGCCTTGCCACGATCCTGCTGCGCCTTGCTCTTGCTTGAAAATGGTCCGACACGAACATGATAGAGCTTTTTACTGTGCTTACTGCTCTCTTCAATATAGGCATTCATGCCGCTTTTATTGAGCTTTTTGTAGAGATTATCCGCATTGCTTTTCTGACCGAAAGCTCCCACCTGAATAACCCAGCCTTTTTTAGAAGTAGACTGTTTTTTTTCAGTGGCTGCAACAACGCTCTCTTTTTCCGGCTTTGACGAGGCCGTCGGGCTGGAAACCTTTTCAGGCTTCTCCCCCACTTCCCGCTGATCCTGATCTGCTATTCTGCCGGACTTTAAGTTATTCCCGGTTACTGCCTGGGGCTTGTATTCGCTCAAATCGAGTCGTTCGGAGATATTGAAATCATCCTCCTGTGATTCTGCTCTGATCACATCCTGTGTTGCAGTTTTTTCATCAGGAACGAGTCCGCTGCGAAACTTCTGTGTTGGTTGCGCAGGAATCTTTTTCTCCAGCTCAACAGCCCTCTGCGGCGGAATCTCATCCTCTTCGAGCAGAAAAGGAACAAAAATGACTGCCAGCGCCACCAGGACAATGGCGCCAACCAGACGTTTTTTTACGGTTTCATCCACAGTTCACCCACCAGTTATTCAGAATCTGAAACAGATATAGTTGTTTGCATTCCAGTGATTCAGTATACGCAAATTTGAGGAAATTTCTGGAAGTTCCCATTTTACATCATCATTTCCAATGCTTCACCAACAACCCGAAATGAACCAAATACCAGGATTGCATCCCCTGCCGCACTGGCCTGTTTCGTAGCCTGAAACGCATCCTGCAGGGAGTCGTGACTGATCACCTCTGCATGAACAGCTGCCCGCGCCACTGCCGCACGTAGCTTTTCTCTGCTAAATCCACGCTCATCATCGAGTGGGTAGATGTGCCACTCATCCACCGCATCATTCAGGGTGGCAACAACCGCCTGCAGCGGTTTATCAGCATACATCGAAAATATAGCACGCAACTTTCCAGGGAGCAGCATCGCACCGAGATTGGCTGCAAGCGCCGCGGCCGCCTCCTGATTATGAGCGACATCAAGAATAATGAGCGGTTCACCGCTAATGACCTGGAAGCGGCCAGGCAGTTTTGCCTGCATAAGTCCCTGACGTATCGCCTCCCGGCTAACAGGCAGTTGCTGCCGCAGCAGGTGCAGAATCATCAATACAGCGGCAGCATTCTGCAGCTGGTAGTGGCCGCGCATCGAGGGGATCGGCAAGGCATGACGAAACGTCCCGCCACTCTGCCAATCCCACTCATCCCGCCCCGTCATATAGTGATAATCATCACCGACGTGATAGAGCTTCGCACCAATTGCCGTTGCCGCCTGCAAAAATCCTGCCGGCATATCCGTTTCCGCATAGACGGCAGGTTGAGCGGCACGCAGAATACCCGCTTTTTCAGCACCGATATCATCCCTGTTATCACCAAGCCATGCCTGATGATCGATTCCGATGGATGTCACCAGAGCAGCATCGGCATCCATCAGGTTGACAGCATCGAGCCTGCCGCCAAGTCCAAC
>JAUVEG010000186.1 GCA_030594925.1 Gammaproteobacteria bacterium | reverse complement strand
CCTGCGCATAACACCGCAGGCATGTTTATCGACACCCCCAAAGGGAAGGCCGATGATGTCTACTCCGGTGATGTTCATCAACAGGGGGCTCCGCCAGCAGGCCGCAAGCCGGGAGAGGTCGGCTATTTCCAGTCACCGTTACGCGACGCTATAGCAGACACCCCTTTCGGTGACGCCGTACGCCAGGGGCAGGCGCTCTTTCAGGATACCAATACCCACCCGCTCTCATCCCGCTATGTCGGCAACGACCAGGCCTGCGGCAATTGTCATATCGATGCCGGACGCCTCGCGCTGTCGGCGCCTCTGTGGGCCGCCTGGGTAGACTATCCCGCGTATCGATCCAAGACAGGAAAAGTCAACACCTTCATCGAGCGCATCCAGGGATGCTTCACCTACTCGATGAACGCGCAGGCATCCAGCGCCGGCGGAGTTCCCGCCGCTGACAGCGAGACCATGGTCTCACTGACCGCCTACAGCTTTTGGCTGGCAAAGGGCGCTCCGACCGGAGACGCGCATCTACCCGGCCGGGGTTACCCGCGTTTAACGGAAACAAAACAGGGCTTTGATCCACAGCGCGGCGCAGCCGTCTATGCAGCAAAATGCGCGTTGTGTCACGGGGAGAATGGTGCCGGTGTTAGCGACGCCGACGGCCGCACTCTGTTTCCTCCACTGTGGGGTGCAGAATCCTACAACTGGGGTGCCGGCATGCACAAAATCGATACCGCTGCCGCCTTCATCAAACACAATATGCCGCTGGGATTGAGCGAATCGCTTAGCGATCAGGAGGCCTGGGATGTTGCTGCCTTTATGAACTCCCATGAGCGCCCACAGGATCCAAGATTTGCCGGTGACCTGCAGCAGACCACCAAAAAGTTCCATGCAAGCAAGTTCAGTCTGTATGGAAAACACAACAGCGCTGAAGGTTTCATGCTCGGCGAACATCCCGCCACAGCCCCGAAATCCCAATAGAAGCAATAATTGTAGAACCTCTTGCAAAACTCCGTCATTCCGGCATGTTTTTAGCCTGGAAATGGCTGATACCATGGATCCCGGCCTTCGCCGGGATGACATATTTTGGTGTTGGTTCTATTGATAGTTATTTATGCATCGTTGTACTGTAGGGGCCTCTCTGCCTAAGTGTTGAAAAAATCCACGTTTGTTATACACTGTAGTGATGTTAACTACAGTGGCTATAACGGCCATAGTAATCATGGCAAACATTCCATTTTCACTTCGCCTCGATGCCGAGGTTAAATCAAAGCTAAAATATGAGGCGCAACAACTTAACCGCTCGGAATCATTCGTTGCCGCAATGGCAATACGGCACTATCTTGCCGCCTGCGAGCAAAAACGCCAAGCAATCGACGTGGCGATCAAGCAAGCGGATCAGGGAGCATTTGTTTCAAGCGACGCAATGGGCGCATGGGTCGATTCATGGGGGAGCGACAAAGAACTTGATCCGCCAGCAACAGATGTAAACATTAGAAGATAGTGGATGAAAACCATTTATCTTGAAAGTGCCAGAGATGACCTGCTCTGGATGCGCCATTACTATGAGTCCGTTTTCCCGGAAGGCAGAAGCCGGGCACAGAATCAATTTCACGCGTTAGAAAACCTACTCCTGGCAAACCCGTTTATTGGTCATGAAACGCATAGAAAAGATGTGCGGGAGTTTTCGATACCCAAAACACCATTTTCTTTTATCTATCGTGTGCAGCCAGGGCGTATCGAAGTATTGCGTGTCTGGGACGAGCGCCAAGATCCTTCGATACGCGGCGATTAACAACGCAAAGCGCTAATACTTCTCCAAAAACACCGCGCTGTCCTTGTGCTGATACTGGCGCCAATCCACTTGCGGATACTTCAGCGGATCAAATGCAGGCGCTGAGGTCCCATCTCCAGGCGCTCATCTTTCGCATGCAGGAGTTGCTCGATGTGTGCGACAGCCCGCAGGCGGCATTGCTGATTAGCCGGAGAGATCAACTGGAACCATTGGCGCGAGACGCAATTCCAACCCCTTTTCCCTCAAGGGGTGATCCGATACAACTGCAATCTAATCGCCCTTGATGCCGACGTCATATGCCCCATCAAGGTAGGTTTTTATTCCTCATTTGATTCGAAACTTGCCAGCACCTCAGAAGTGGTACTTTGCTCCCAGCAACGGGCCGCCGAAATTCAGATCTTCGACCAGGCAACTCGGGTGTGACAGGCTACTACTCTGATTTGGTCGAAATGGCTGCAGCCTTGTTTGAGTCACTTGTCAATAATCACCCATTTATCGATGACAACAAGCACGTTGCTTTTTTCTCTAGCGATATATTTTTGCGATTGAACGGCTATAAAATCGCTGTCGACCCCACAACTGCTTATGAATTCCTGATGGGATTATTTGCATCAAATACCTGTGATCTGGAACATCTTGGCCCCCGGATGAGATCGATCATTGTCAAAGATCTAGGGAAGAGATAGGAATTTGCATTTTGCGGGTGAAGAACATCTACCTGCAGCAAGCCTATATCACCCGCCAACGCTGTATGGTGAAACATGGAGCCCACACTGTGAACCCCTGAAAAACAGCAATGACAAACTATTTCAATCAATATTTCTCAGGAACAACATTGTATTCATAGTCGATGGGATTGTATGTTTGACCCTTGCTTTTTTTGATTTCAGGCTTGGTAAAGGGCATCTCCTCATAAGGAATCCGACTGAGCAGGTGAGAGATGCAGTTCAGGCGGGCGGTTTTTTTATCATCTGAATTGACCACAAACCAGGGGGCATGCTTGCTGTCTGTAGCCACAAACATTTTATCCTTTGCTTCACTGTACTCATCCCACTTTTGCTGCGCCGTCAAATCCATAGGACTGAGTTTCCACTGTTTACACGGGTCATCGATGCGTTTCTGAAAACGCCCGGCCTGAACCTCCTGACTCACTTCGAACCAGTATTTGATCAGGATAATGCCATCATCGACAATCGCCTGTTCAACAGCTGGCGTACGTTTCAGAAAACGCGCATGCTCTTCATCTGAGCAAAACCCCATGACAGGTTCAACACCTGCGCGGTTATACCAGCTGCGATCGAAGATGATCACTTCCCCGGCGGCGGGAAAGCGCTCGATATAACGCTGGTAGTACATCTGCGACTTTTGGCGCTCAGTCGGCGCCGGCAGCGCATTGATCTGGAAAATTCGCGGGCTGACCTTTTCGAGAATGCGTTTGATAACCCCGCCCTTCCCTGCCGCGTCACGGCCTTCAAATATAATAATTACTCTCTGGCCTGTTTGTTTGACCCACTCCTGAAGCTTGCATAACTCCACCTGAAGTTCATACAACTCCTGTTCATATTTTTTATCGCTGAGTTTTTTCTCTTTTTTTGACATAGTTATTGCCTCTGTTTCTGTTAATAAAAAAATGTCGTAGCTTCTCGAAAACCCCGTGTTTTACTTGTATCTACGCCAAAATCAGGGTTATCAGGAAATAGGTATACTGTCCCCGGAATTGATTCCTGATTATAGGCGCTGATGAAAAATGTGACATCACTTATCATTATTGCGCCAGTATCCAGTGAATCGGGAGGGAGTTAACATCCGCAAAACTGGATACGGCTGTATCCCTACAACGGATGACTGCAAAAAAATGGATGCTTCGTTTATTTCTGACTGTGAACCACTAGAGTTATGTGTATAGATGTGTATAATATTCACATGGACAGCAAACAGATTATCAAGCGACTCAAGGCATATGGCTGGAAGCTGGTGCGCACAAAAGGCAGTCATCAACAATACAGACATCCTGATCGCAGTGGTCTGGTTACGGTTCCGCATCCAAAGCGGGATTTACCGAGAGGCACAGTAAACAGTATTTATAAACAGGCAGGGTGGAAGAGATGAAATTTGCAGCAGTGATTCACAAAGAGAGCGATTCTGATTACGGAGTAACTTTTCCCGATTTGAAAGGTTGCTTTAGCGCAGGCAAGACATTCGAGGATGCGTTGGCGATGGCGCAGGAGGCGGCGGAGT
>JAUVEG010000111.1 GCA_030594925.1 Gammaproteobacteria bacterium | reverse complement strand
TGACAGCGGTATCGACAGCGCCATTACAGGCAGGGCGATTTACGAGGGAACCCTCGATTTTGCAGAAGCTCAGCGGCTAGCCGACTCCTGATTGATTGACATCTCTTGCTCCCTCTCCCGCCGGGAGAGGGTTGGGGTGAGGGGCAGCATTCATAGATTAATCTCAATCGGGTTGGCGCCAAGGCGCTGCAGTTCGCCACCGCCGCAGAAGAGCACCCGGGTTGCAGAGGGAGAGAGGGGAGTGCCTACGGTTGTCATGCGGTTTCCTGAAAAAGTAATTTACTTTGTAATTATTCAGCACATGAGGGAGCGTCACTGCTATCAGGCATATCTACCGGAAAACGCCGTGAATACGTCCCTGTAGGCTCGTGTCGGCATCCATGCCTCCAACGTTTCCTTTAGATATACCTGATAACAGCGACTTATTAGCTTATTTGACAAGATACTGAATAGTTAAAAAATGATACGAATATTTACTCCTTGACTGCCATAGCCACGGTGTAGCTTTTGCCCTGCTTCAGTTTTTTGTGATTGCCGAAGACCTCGGTGAAGGAGCGTTTGATGAAATTGCGCAACCCGGAAATTACCACCACGTAGAAGCGCCCGCCCGGCTCGAGGTGCTCGTAGATATCCTGGAAGAAGAGATAGTAGTGTTCGTTGCTGGTTTTGGCCGGCAGGTTGGTGACCGCCAGGGTGAATGACTGCTTGCCAATGTGTTTGAGCCCGTCACTGAGTTGTACCGAGATGTTGCTGATGTTATTCAGTGCGGCGTTTTTTTGTGCATACTCGACGGCAACAAAGTCCTTGTCGACCAGCAGACACTCTCCCTGCGGCGCAAGTCTGGCGATGGTCAGCCCTAGGGGGCCGTAACCGCAGCCGAGATCAATCGCCTTGTCATCACTCCTGACATCGAGATACTCCAGCAGCATGCGTGTGCCCTGGTCGATGGCGCGGGGAGAAAAGAGTCCCCAGGTGGTGTGGAAGTTTAAATGTTGCCCTTTGAGTGAGTCGCTGAAGATGATCTCTTTGCGCAGTCTGGCAATTTTATTCTGATCCAGGGGCAAGGGGGAGGCCTACAGATAGCGCCGCCAGTGATCGGGGCGTACATCACGGCAGCCGTGATTGATCTGATTATAGCGTGCAATAAAAACTTTTCTGGTGCAGTTGCTGTTCCCTTTGGTGCAGCCCTGATTGGCGCGCTCGGTCTCTTCCGTGTAGAAAAAGAGTGCATCCCGGATCTTGTTGATGAGGTTGTTCTTGAGAAAAAAGCCGGCTTCTATCAGGCCATCTTCGATTTGCTCCAGGTTGATCTCAAGCAGGTGATAGGTGATGCGCAGGTGATTTGCGGAGATGGCGCTGAGATCAAGAATCCCCTCCACATCAGCAAGGCGCTCTGCAGCCGTATTGGCCTGGTGCGCATCCGAGTGAGATTTATCGAAAAAAATCTCTCTTGTTTTGATGTTTCTCTTCTCCATAAGGGTAATCCTAGAGTGATAATCCGCAATTTGCAAATGGTTTAATCTGATTTGCCTCCTCCTGGAGCAGTGGAGAGGAACTTCAGTGGTGGGATGCAGTGACGCGACAAGTATAAATCAGGAGGATTTGTCTTTTTTTGGCCAGAAGTCAAATATATCCTAATAAACTCTGGTAATACTAGGATAATAGTGATTCAATGCTGATACGACAATACATTGTATATTAAAGGAGAGTGGAATGATGAAACCTAAGAGCAATTACCGTTTGGCGACTGCAATCCCGGTGGCGCTGTTGATGAGCGCTGCTGTCGATGTTGTCAACGCCGAGGAGAGTTATCGTTACCAGCCGATGCCGGAAAAAACTGCAGGTCAGTCTGCTCCGGCGCCACAGCCCCGGGAAGCTGCGCCAACCCAGGCAATCGCACCTGCTCCAGCAGCACCTGCCGCTGAAGCAGCACCCCGCAGAGGCGGCTCGGGACAACGCCCTGCAGGACCGCCGCGACGCGGTGACTATCGCAGTGGTCCACGACGCGGTGACTATCGCAGTGGTCCACGGCGCGGTGACTATAATCGCGATTCTGATCGATATGATCGTCGATATAGCAGGCGGGGCAGTGACTGGGACAACAGCTGGAGTATGCCTTTTGGCGGCAGGGACAGCGGCCCGTGGAATCGCAGAGGCAGAGGCAGCAGCAACAGCTGGAGTATGCCTTTTGGCGGCAGGGACAGCGGCCCGTGGGATCGCGGAGGAAGAGGCGGCAGCAACAGCTGGAGTATGCCTTTTGGCGGCAGGGACAGCGGCCCGTGGGATCGCGGAGGAAGAGGCAGCAGCTGGAGCACGCCCTGGAGCAGTGACAGGGGTAGGGGCAGCAGGTGGTGGTGATTCAATGCTGATACGAAATAGAGTGATATATAGTGAAGGAGAGTAAAAAGATGAAACCAAAGAACAATTATCGTTTGGCGGCTGCAATCTCAGCGGCACTGCTAATGACGGCTAGTGTTGATGTTGTCAACGCCGAGCAGGATTATCGTTATCCGCCGTTGCCGCAGCAAACTGCCGGGCAGCCTGCCCCTGCGCCAAATTTTGCGCCCATGCCGCGAACCACGCAGACTCCTCCGGCGCCACAGAGCCAGGCAGCGGCGCCATCCCAGGTTCCAGCGCCGAAATTTGCGCCTACCAGACGGGCCCCTCCAGCTTCACAGCCCCAGGCAGCTGCGCCTGGATTTGCGCCACCACGATCGGCTCCTCAAGCAGCGGCACCTCGAATGGCGGCGCCCCAACGACCTTCCGGGCCTCCTCCCGGCACAGCTGGCGCCGGTCAGCGGCCTGCGGGGCCTCCTCCAGGAGGTGGGTATCGTGGAGGACCTCCTCCAAGGGGTGGGTATCGCGGCGGACCTCCTCCAAGAGGCGCTTATCGAGGTGGCCCTCCTCCCGGACGCTATGGAAGTGGTCCGGATAGGCGCCGCTATGACCAGGGCAGGAGCAGAGGAAGCAACAGCCCCTGGGGTAGAGGCATGGGCACCAGAGACATGCCCGGAGGCGGCCGTGGCTTTAGCAGCAGAAGCATGCCCTGGGGTGGTGGTAGAAATTCTGATTTCCCATTTTTCGGGGACAACAGATTCAGCGACAAGATGTTCGACAGGTTCGACGATTTTGACGATGATAACAAGATGAGGGATATCTTTGATGACATGTGGGATGATTCGATCAATGCGCCGTATGACATGGGCGAAATGCCGGGCGGCATGAGAGCTCCGACTATTGCCGTGCCGGGTCCCGCCGAGGTTGCCGATGAATTCCAGTCTGGCACGCGCAATTTCTTCGAAGACAAAGCAAACTCGCACTCAGGTTCAAGCCTAAGGCCGAAGTCAGGATCTAAGCCAGGGTCGAAGTCAGGACCTAAGTCAGGGTCGAAGTCAGGGCCGAAGTCAGGACCTAAGTCAGGACCTAAGTCAGGACCTAAGTCAGGATCCAGGCCAGGGCCCAGACCAGGACCCAGGCCAGGACCACAGCCGCAAAGGTAGCTTTTGCTCCCCCCCTCTTTCTGAGGGGGGCTCTCCTTCCTGTGCAATAGAATCATCCATCATCCACCTCTCTTCTCCAGGCTTCGATACCTGATTGCTTCAGTCAGATGCGTCGATTCTATCTGTTGCCGCCGGTCGTAATCGGCGATGGTGCGCGCCAGTTTTAAAATCCGGTGGTAGGCGCGGTGTGAAAGAGTCAGGCTCTCTATGGCCTGTAGCAACAGCGCTTCATCATCAGGCTCCAATATGCAAAACTCCTCAATCTTCTTTACATTGAGCTGACTGTTCAGGCATTGCTGACGCTGCAGCTGAATCCTGTGAGCCTGCTTGACATGCTGTCGAACCTCACTGCTGGTAATTGTTACATCCGGTTTTGCAAGGAGTTTCCGCGCTGGCAGCGCAGGAACCTCTATCTGTATGTCGATACGGTCGAGTAGTGGCCCTGAAATTTTGCTGCGGTAACGGCTGATCTGCTCTGATGAACAGCGGCAGTTTCTGCGGGGATCACCGAGATGGCCGCAGGGGCAGGGGTTCATTGCGGCAATCAGTTGAAATCTTGCCGGGAAATCCGCCTGTCGTCCGGCGCGTGAAATCGTAATGGCGCCATTTTCCAGGGGTTCGCGCAGTGCTTCGAGCACGCGCCGTTCGAATTCAGGCAACTCGTCGAGAAACAGCACGCCGTTATGCGCCAGGGAGATCTCCCCGGGGCGAGGTATGGTTCCACCACCAACAAGCGCTGCCGCTGATGCTGAGTGATGCGGGGATCTGAATGGCCGGATGCGCCATCTGCTGACATCAAACTCCTGGCCGGCAACTGAGCGAATCGCGGCATTTTCGAGTGCTTCATCTGTCGTCATGCCGGGTAACAGGCCAGGCAGGCGATTGGCAAGCATGGTCTTGCCAGTGCCTGGTGGGCCAGTCATTAGCAGGGAGTGGCCGCCGGCAGCAGCAATGATCAATCCGCGCTTGGCGGCTTCCTGGGAGATGATTTCACTCAGATCCGGCAGGGAACAATCAGTGACCTCTTCATATTCAGCGCTGAATGGTGCAATCAGTTGTGTTTGATTGAAATGTTCGGTTACTTCGAGAAGATGTGCTACAGCGTAGACTTCCAGCCCGGTTACCCGGGAGGCTTCTTCGGCATTGGCAGTCGGGACGATCAGTTTTTTCCCGTTGCGATGGGCGGCCAGTGCAGCCGGTAGAACGCCGGAGATCGGACGAATCTCTCCTGAGAGCGCCAGTTCACCAATCAATTCGTAGTGGTGGAGCTGCTGTTGTGGAATATCCGCTGTGGCTGCGAGAATGCCGACTGCGACCGGCAGGTCAAAGCGGCTCCCCTCTTTGGGAACGTCCGCCGGTGCAAGATTGATGGTTATGCGCCGCGCAGGAAACTCAAATTCAGAATTTGTGATGGCCGCACGCACACGCTCACGACTCTCCTGCACTGCTTTTTCGGCAAGGCCCACAATGATAAAGGCAGGCAGGCCGTTGCCGAGGTGGGATTCAATGGTGACCAGCGGCGCTGATATGCCTGCGCCTGAGCGGCTGTTAACAATTGAGAGTGACATGCCGGTCCCTGGCTATCATGAGTGAAGTTTCCTGGTTATTTCCTTGGCTGTTCAAGCTGCGCGACGTGTTTTTCCAACATCTCCAACTTCTCACGGGTGCGCGCAAGTACCGCCTGCTGGATATCGAACTCCTCACGAGTGACGAGATTCATGTGCGACAGGGCGGATTGAAGTGCACTGTTAAGATGCTGGCGGGTATCTTTTTCCAGCGATGCAAGACCGGGAGGGAGGGATTTGCTCAGCCTCTGGGAGATGTCATCAATGATCTTCGGGTCAAACATGGCAAACCGCTTTT
>JAUVEG010000244.1 GCA_030594925.1 Gammaproteobacteria bacterium | reverse complement strand
AGTTCATGGCGGTGCAGCAGCAGTTTGCGTGTGCGTCTCGGTTCCGGGTGGACGTGGGTGGAAGCGCTTAGCAGCGGGTTGATGGTGCTGCCAAAAATGAAGGCTTCGCCGTTTTTGACGGTGACATAGCTCTCCTTGATGTTGAGGTGACCGGCGCGCAACGCCTTGACTTCCCAGCCCTGCAGTACGATGCCGGCTTCGTAGCGCTCTTCGATAAAGTAGTCATGTCCCGCCTTTTTATTCAGCGCGATGGTGCTGCCACCAGATCTCTTTCTCTTTTTTGTTCTCTTTGCCATGGTGAGGGATTTTACATGATTAGATGCGTTGAGAGGAAATCATCCGCTCTATTACTTGCGCTGCGTGAAATAACACTGGATAATTCTCCGTTTAGCACTCATCTCTATAGTGTGCTAACGGATATTTTTGAATTGGAGTTATGGCTAATACTTCTGTCGATTATGCGGTGAATGAGCGTGCGCAGTACTTTTTAAAGGTACTGATCGAGCACTATATTCGTGATGGTCAGCCGGTTGGATCACGCACCCTGGCGCGTGACAGCGGCATGAATCTCAGTCCCGCAACCATCCGTAACGTGATGTCGGATCTCGAAGAGGCTGGCTTGATTACATCACCGCATACCTCAGCCGGGCGGGTACCGACGGTTTCCGGGTATCGCTTTTTTGTTGATTTTCTGGTGTCTCTGAGGCCGCTCAAGAAGAGTGAGGTGCAGCAGATGCAGCAGCAGATTGCTGTCGGTGCCGATGGCAAGGCGCTGGCTGCGAGGGCTTCTGCGGCGCTCTCTGATTTAACCCACATGGCGGGTCTGGTGATGATTCCGCGTCGCGAGCAGATTCTGTTTCGCCAGATCGAGTTTGTGCCGCTCTCCGGCAGCCGCATCCTGGTGATCCTGGTGACCAGTGATGGCGAGGTGCAGAATCGTGTCATTGAATCGGCCAAACGTTTTAGTGAGTCACAGCTTACGCAGGCGCAGAACTTCCTGACGGCAAATTACGGCGGCCAGGATCTTGAGAGTATGCGCGCCGGTTTGCTCAAGGAGATGCAGTCGACCAGGAAGCAGATGGATGAAGTGATGACCCAGGCTATGGAACTGGCGGGTCTGGTATTGAATGATAGTGATGACTCGGACGGCGATTTTGTGCTTTCCGGGCAGACCAACCTGATGGGGTTTCATGACCTCTCGGATATGACGATGCTGAAGCATCTGTTTGATTCATTTGCCGAGAAACGTCAGATCCTGCATCTGCTGGATCACTGCATGGATGCCGATGGGGTACAGATCTTCATTGGTGAAGAGTCTGACTATGAGCCCTTCGATAACTGTACCCTGGTGACCGCCCCCTATGAGACCGATGGCGGTGTTGCCGGGGTGCTGGGCGTTGTCGGACCGACGCGTATGGATTACAACAAGGTGATCCCGATCGTGGATGTCACGGCAAAATTGTTGTCGATGGCCTTGAAGAGCAAATATTAAACCCTATGTTAGGGGGAGTTTTGATAACTCTGCCCTCACCCCGCCCCTCTCCCGGAGGGAGGGGGGGTAAGAAAGGCGGAATACCCGACTATTATTCCCAAATTGATTACAGAGACTTATGAGCATGTCTGATAGAGATGATTTGATCGAGGACGAGGAGCTGCTTGAGCAGCTGGAGCCGGAAACTGCCGCCGAAGAGGCTGAAGTGCTCACCATCGAAGACCTGCAGCAGAAGCTCGATGAGGCCCAAAAAATCATTGACGAGAGCTCGCTGCGCGCACGCGCAGATATCGACAACCTGCAGCGACGTCATAAAAAGGAGCTGGAGAAGGCGCATAAATTTGCGCTGGATGGCTTCTCCGGCGAGCTGCTGCCGGTGTGGGATAGCCTCGAGCTTGGCATTCAGGCCGCCCGCGAGCAGGCAGCAGATGTCGACAAGCTATGCGAGGGCAACGAGTTGACGCTGAAACTGCTGAGCGACGTGATGAACAAGTTCGGTATCGAACAGGTCGATCCCCTGGGGGAGACATTCAATCCCGAAGAGCACCAGGCGATGTCGATGCAGCCCGCTGATGGCGTGCCGCCGAATACCGTGACTGCAGTGGTGCAGCGCGGTTACAAGTTGAATGGCCGGCTGATACGCCCGGCCATGGTGATGGTGTCGCAGTAGAAGAAATCGCGGGAACGCTCTGCTCAATAAGAGCAACGATTCGCGCAGGAGATTGCTTGAAAACCCTGCAGGCCATCCCCATTTAGAGACAAGCAAACAAATTTAACCAAATTTATATATTAATAGAGAGATTATTCGGAGAAACTCATGGGAAAAATTATTGGAATCGACCTGGGCACCACCAACTCCTGTGTCGCAGTGATGGATGGTGATGCGCCACGGGTAATTGAAAATTCCGAAGGTGATCGCACCACACCCTCTGTGGTTGCATTTACCAGCGACAACGAGATCCTGGTTGGTCAGTCCGCCAAGCGCCAGGCCGTCACCAACCCGAAGAATACCCTGTTTGCGATCAAGCGGCTGATCGGACGCAATTTTGACGATCCCATGGTCAAACGCGACCAGGATCTGGTTCCCTATGAGATCGTCAAGGCGGACAACGGCGACGCATGGGTCGAGGTCAACGGCAAGAAGATGGCGCCGCCCGAGATTGCTGCAAAGGTTCTGCAGAAGATGAAGTCGACTGCTGAGGACTATCTTGGCGAGCCGGTGACGGAAGCCGTCATCACGGTGCCAGCCTACTTTAATGACTCCCAGCGCCAGGCAACCAAGGACGCCGGCAAGATTGCCGGTCTGGAAGTCAAACGCATCATCAACGAGCCGACGGCCGCTGCGCTGGCTTACGGCATGGACAAGCAGGTTGGTGATCGCAAACTGGCTGTCTATGACCTCGGTGGCGGCACCTTCGATGTCTCTATCATCGAGATCGCAGAGATCGATGGCGAGCACCAGTTTGAAGTGCTCTCGACCAATGGCGACACCTTCCTCGGTGGTGAAGACTTCGATAACCGTGTCATCGATTTCCTGGTTGATGAGTTCCAGAAAGAGCAGGGTGTTGATCTGCGCAACGATCCGCTGGCGCTGCAGCGACTCAAGGAGTCTGCAGAGAAGGCGAAGATCGAGCTCTCTTCCAGCCAGCAGACCGATGTCAATTTGCCCTACATTACGGCGGATCAGACCGGCCCCAAGCACCTCAATATCAAGTTGACGCGCGCCAAGCTGGAAGCACTGGTTGAAGACCTGGTCAAGGGTACCTTAGAGCCGCTCAAGACGGCCCTGTCCGATGCTGGAATGTCGAC
>JAUVEG010000210.1 GCA_030594925.1 Gammaproteobacteria bacterium | reverse complement strand
CGACAGGGTCAAAAAGCTCTCCTGCAGGAAGCTGCGTGATATGGCGTTGATAGACCATTGGAGCGGGCGCACGCACGGCCAGCTGCCACTGCTGCAACATGGTCGAGCCATCCGGCAGCACGACTTCGACATCAATGCTGCCGATACCTGTGACCTTGTCTACCTGTATGACAATTTCCTGATCCAGCAACACCCCGGCGGAACCCTGCTGTGCGGTATTGTCGAGATCCATCTCCAGCGGTTGCATTTTCAATCCCTCTTCAGCATTTACCCGCAGATGATAACGGCCTGCCTGAGCCTCATCGCTATAGATGATGCGCAGCCGCACCTGCGCCTGATCGCCGCTTGCCAGAAACCGCGGCAGATAGAGTTCAGCACGCACCGGGGCAACCACCCTCATCAACTTGTCACTGCTGCCGGTTGCCTGCCGGGTCCAGGCAACCGCCATCAGGCGCAGCTCACCCTGGTAGTCCGGCAGGGAGATTTCAGCCACAGCCCTGCCATTGGCATCAACTTCCAGCTTGCCGCTATAGAGCGCCACCACGGCATCCGGACGCACCCCCAGAGCCTCACGCTGATCAAAACCACCATCCCCGCCGACTTCATAGCTTCCAGGCACACCTTCGGGGCGAATCAGGCGTCCATAGAGATCCTTCACCTCGAGACCCATGCGCCGACGCCCCAGATAGTAATGCTGGGGGTCCGGTGTTTTAAAATCACTCAGGCGCAGCACTCCCTCGTCGACCGCAGCCAGGGTAATATATGCGGCTTCACTGCCTGCTCCGGAAATCTGCATCGGGATCCTGATAGTCTCGCCCGGACGCACCCGCTGCGGAGTCTCGATCTCTACAGCCAGTTGCTGCGAAGGCGACTCGATCTGCAGATAGACCAGTCCGATAGCGCGATCAGGCGCCTGCTCACGGCCGCTGCCGCCTGCACGAAACGCAGTCACCATCACATAGACCCCGGGATTCCACTCAGCGCTGACATTCAGTGGCATCGATAGCGGTTGACCGGCCACCAGTTCGACCTGCTGCTGTTCATACAGCTGCGAGCCGGCGACAGTGACAACAGCCGGTCCGGAAAATTTAGGCTCGATATTCAGCAGCGCACGCTCTCCGGCCTGATACTTCTCCCTGTCCAGGGCGACACTGAGTTTGTCGGCAATATCCCTGCGTTGACCGCTGCCATACCAGCCAACGGGAAACTGGTAGGCAGAGCGGACTTTGCCATCGGCTGCCACCGCTTCAAGACGGTAATGCCCCCATGCCAGCGCATCGAGGCGCAGTGATGCAATCCCCTGCTGTGAAACATCCAGCATCCCCGATGTTATGATGCCGCCATCGGAAACGGACTCTTCATATTTCCACTCACCGCCTTCATAGATCCAGTGACCACGGCGCAACTCGCGCACCAGCTGATACTCGAGAGTGGCCGGGGAGAGGGGCATGCCATCTTTCAGCATCAGCAGTTCGAACTCCGGATTGTCTCCCGGCTGCAGTACATCACCGCTGAAGTGCGGCCTGATGCCCACAGCATAGGGCTGATAGAGAAAAGGGATCGTCATCAACGACTGCACCGGACGCCCGCCGGGTTCAAATACGGAGATGCGCACAGCGAGTTCCAGCGGCACATAGAGATCCGGAGCATCTGCATTCAGGCTCATTTGTGCATGGCCATGTGCATCGGTTTCACCACTCTCAAGTTCAATATGCTGCGGCCACCACTCAACCGTCGGGTCGGCAAAATGAAATGCCTCATACCCGGGAAATGGATGCTTTGCGATCTTCATGATCGCTTCACCCTGAACCAGTGCACCGCCAACAGCAGCACCATGGAGAAATGTCGCCGCAACGTCGATCCCCAGCGGCTGGTCAGCGACAGCATGATCCGACTGTGCCTTTGTATCGACCTTGATTCTCGGCGGCGCAAAATCCTCGACCTGGAACTGTACTTTTCCAGCGATCTTGTCACTGCCGGAAAAAGCCTCCAGTTTCCAGTTCCCGGTAGCTGAGTTGGCGGGAAGATCCAGTTCAAAGCTGACGAAGCCACTCTGATCTGCAAGCAGAGCGCGTGTCTCCATCTCGGTCTGATCCGGGCGCACGACCCGCACACGTACAGGCAGACCGTTTCTGGCATTCCCCCTGTTGTCACGCACCAGGCCGCTCAGATGCAGTTTTTCTCCGGGACGGTAGACGCCACGATCCGTGTAAAGAAAGATGTCGACAGCTCCCGGCGCCTCCCGTCCGGAGACTCCCCTGTCTGAAAAATCATGCGCCATCGAATGGAGGTCCAGCACATTGAAATCATCATCGCCTGCATAGGCCATAATCGCTGCAGCTTCGAGCGGCCCTGTTCCCTGCAGCAGTGCAGCAGCAAAATGCGCATAACCATTTTCGTCACTGCGCCTCTCTGCCAGCACTTCGTTATTGCGTGACAACAGCTGCAGGCGCACCTGTGATTTGACTCCGCCGCTTTGCAGGGAACGGCTGAAGAGATGCAGTCCATCTGCACCCTGCAGCGAAAATAGCCCCACATCCGAGACCAGCAGCCACTGGGTTGAGAACTCTCCTCTCGACAGCCATGCATCTTCGCCCTGCCCCTCTTTCAGGATCGATGCGGTCAGAAGATAGATTCCCGGTTTTGGTTTCGGCCAGTTCTCACTCAGGGGGACGGCCGTAATGGTTTGCTGGTTCTGAATCCCGGAAACCCGCAGCCTTTTTTCCCAGATCAGCTCCCCATCTGTATCGCTGATCTCGCGTCGTTCGGATTTTTCGACAAGCCCCGAGAGGCCGTGCGAGTTGATCTTGCTGACAAGATTTCTGTCGTTGACGCGCTGCAGCGTCAATTTAACCCGCTCGACGTTGGTGGTGACCAGCGGAACGCTGTGTTCGCCAGCCAGTGGGAGCACATAGTAGGCAGTACGGAAAGCGATATTCGGCTGCTGATCTCCTATCTCCAGCTCCCCGTGAAACACCTTCGTCAGCTTGCGCCCGGCAGTAACCTGAAGCCCGGGAAGAATTTCTATCTTGTAGCTGGTTCCATAATCAAGGCCTGTGAGACAGAAGCTTTCATATCCCATATCGAGCGAGTAGCTGACAGCCGGCTGCAGACGGATATAATCCCTGTAGGAGAGACCAGGCTGCTCGTCAAAGCCGGATGAGAAATCGACACACAGGCGTGCGCCATCTTCATTCGTATCATCGTAGATGCGGCGCACCCGGGCTTTGTGCATCTCCTGTTGCCAATACTCCAGTTTTTGACTGATTTTCGGATCAGGAGTCTCGTTAAAAGCGAGCTGCCAGGCAGCAATGGCATTTGCATGCATTCTGCTTCTCAGGTAGGAGTCTCCAATCAGCTGGTAAGCCTGTGATTTCTGCAGTGGATAGCTTGAGTTGGAGAGACTCTGCCAGGCGGCATAGCGGGCTTTTCGTGGCATCTTCTGCAGATAGAGTTTTGCAAGTGAAAGCCAGTAGTAACGATTTTCGGGACGATTGGCGACAACATACTCCTGCAGCGGCACGGCATCAGCCGGGTGCCTGCCGAGAATCAGCTTTCCCGAAACCTTGAGGAAGCGGTTGATGGTGGTTTCATCAACGGGTCCCGCCTGATACTTCTTGATCAGCTCCGCGCGCAGTCCAGCCGATCCTGAATTCAATGCTGCTGAGAGCTGTGCCGCATCCTCTGCGATCGAAAGCAGCGGGAAACACAACAGCA
>JAUVEG010000060.1 GCA_030594925.1 Gammaproteobacteria bacterium | reverse complement strand
AGATGAAACGAAAAATCAGCCTGCAGCTCTTTTTCGAACGCACGTCGCTGACGATCATTCATGATGTCAAATATCATGTCATGCGTCTGCTCCTTCCCAAGGTCAGGCAGTTTGAGCCGTTTAATATCACCGTCAATACGTATCATCGGAGGAAGTCCGGCTGATATGTGCAGGTCGGAAGCGCCCTGATTCACTGTGAATGTGAGTAGTTCGGCTATATCCATAATTTATTAAGTGTCACATCGATTGAGTCGATTGGTGGAAAGAGTGAATAACTGGTGTAAAAAATATAGAATGGAAGTTACTACAAATAGCCGCATAATGACAATGAATTCAGCACTTATCCAGGAAAATCTTGCCTCTGTGCAGCAACGCATAGAGACCGCTGCCAAGGATGCCGCACGGGTAAGATCTGAAATCCGCTTGCTGGCAGTCAGCAAAACCAGAACAGCACAGGAGATCATTGCCGCCTACCAGGCCGGCCAGACTGCCTTTGGCGAAAATTATGTCGCTGAGGCGATGAGAAAGATTGAAACTCTCTCGGATTACCTGCTTGAGTGGCACTATATCGGCGCCATTCAAAGCAACAAAACCAGGCTGATCGCCACGAATTTTGCCTGGGTGCATACACTCACATCGTCGAAGCACGCAAAACGCCTGGATGAGCAGCGCCCTGCTGAACTTCCTCCACTCAATCTCTGCATACAGGTAAATATCAGCCATGAGCAGAGTAAAGGAGGCGTTGACGAGAGTGATGTTTTACCGCTTGCACGTGAGATAATACAATTTGGAAGAGTGAAGCTCAGAGGGCTCATGGCCATTCCGGCGCCCACCGGGGATTTTGAAAAACAGAGGAAAAATTTCAGCATCCTGCGTAAACTCAAGGAGAAGTTACAATCCGAGGGGATCGAACTTGATACGCTCTCCATGGGAATGTCGGCAGATATGGAAGCGGCAATTGCCGAAGGAGCGACCATCGTGCGTATCGGCACGGCGATTTTCGGCCCCAGATCTTAATAGAAAAGAGATTAGCTACAAAAAAATAAAGGTAACATTCAGCACATTCGGGACCGTCACTGCTACCGGGTATATCCTCAAGAAAACGTCGTGAATACATCCATGTATGGCGTAGGCAGAAATATGGCATCTGCCGCACATGGATGTGCAAATGCCGTGATTGCATGGATGCAAAGGAACGGCCATGCCTCCAACGTTTCTTGCAGATACACCCAATAGCAGTGACTGTTTTGCGCTTTATTGAAGATGCTGAATAGTTACGAAATAAAAACCTATCAGGAGCAGAATGAACACTATGAAAGATAAAAAAATCGCCTTTATTGGCGCAGGCAACATGGCTGCCGCCCTGATCAAGGGGCTGATCCAGGATGGGCATCCGGCTGAAAACATCACTGCGTCCGACCCCGACCAGGAGAAGCTGAATCTCATCAGCGAGCAGACACTTGTTCACGTCAATACAGACAACAGCGCAGCGATTGCAGATGCCGACGTCGTCGTCATTGCCGTCAAGCCGCAAATCATCGCTGCGGTCGCCAGCGGGATTTCAGCGGCAGTTGCAGAGAGGCGGCCGCTGGTGATCTCCATCGCCGCCGGCATACCCACATCGCATCTACACCAGTGGCTGGGAGAGGCAACAGCCATCGTGCGCACCATGCCGAACACCCCGGCGATGCTGCAGGCCGGCGCAACAGGGTTGTTTGCGGCTGCCAATGTCGATGCTGAACAGCACAGTCTGGCGGAGTCCATCATGCGCGCCGTCGGCCTCACGATATGGGTGGAACAGGAGTCTCTGATAGACGCCGTCACTGCTGTCTCCGGAAGCGGACCCGCCTATTTTTTCCTCTTTATGGAGCACATGATACGCGCCGCCAAATCGCTTGGTCTGCCCGATGAGAGCGCGCATCTGCTGACACTGCAGACGGCACTCGGCGCATCCAGGATGGCGCTGGAAAGCGATGACAATCCGGCCACTCTGCGCGCCAGGGTGACCTCTCCCGGGGGAACCACCGAGCAGGCGATCAACGCCTTCGAAGCGGGAGGACTTGAGCAGTTGGTCATGGATGCCATGCGCGCTGCAAGAGACCGCTCGATAGAACTCTCCTCGCAAATTCAGGATTGACAGATGGACGCCGGCTACCTCGCTACTCCCATGATTTTTCTCGTACAGGTTCTCTTTGGCTTCTACACGCTGATGGTGCTGCTGCGCTTTCTGCTGCAACTGGTGCGGGCGGACTTCCGTAATCCTGTCTCCCAGTTCGTACTCACGCTGACAACGCCTGTTCTCCGGCCATTGAGAAAATATATTCCCGGCTATCGCGGGCTGGACATTGCATCGCTGCTTGTCGCCTGGCTTGTCAAAACCGTTGAGATCGCCATTATTCTGCTACTCTCGGGAGCAGCGGGAATTGCCCAGGCCATTGTGTGGGCGATCCCGGCGCTGGTTTCACTGGCGTTTATGATCTTTACCTTCTCGATCGTTATCGGTGTGCTGCTGAGTTGGTTCCAGGCTGGATACTCCCACCCCGTGGCTGGAGTCATTCACTCACTCAATGAGCCGATACTGCGGCAGGCAAGGCGTGTTGTACCAGTCATTTCAGGCATCGACCTGGCGCCATTGGCCGCGATCCTCGCCCTCACCGTCCTGAAAATGCTGGTGATGCCGATTCTGTCAAAACTTGTCGGTATGCCGAACGGGTTTTTTTAGTGCCTTCATGGTATCAGTGGGACGGGGAGAACCTGATCCTGCATTTGCGAATCCACCCATGCTTTCTGCAAAACGTAGGGTGCAATAAGCGCAGCGCATTGCACCATCCATACGGCGCAATGCCCGTTGATTATTGACGCCCTAACCACCCAGATCCAGAAATGGCATCACCGAGAAGTAGATGATTGCTGCCACTGCTGCAACATAGAGCAGCATGCGCAGCGGATCCTCCATGAAGATGTCGAGCAAGGTTCTGTTCTCTCCCTGCTCCCGCAATCGCACATACTCGCCTTTCATACGGATTGTGCGCTCCTCCTGATAGGCTTCCAGCAACTGTTTCGCCTGCTCCAACCGACTGTTGTCACGCAGCCAGATCGCCGGCATCGATATCCCCCAGTTGCCCGCGCTGGTCTCATAGAAATCGATTTCATTTTCCCTCAGCAGTTCACGAATTTCATCAACTTCATCATCCGGAACACCCCTGAGTTTGAAAAGAATGACTGACATGCAAATATTTCCTATCGTCAAGAAATCCCGTCATTGCGAGGAGGCTCCGCCGACGCGGCAATCTGCCTGGCGTTGCGAAGGAGTTTATCGACTCCGCGGCTATCCAGTGCAGATTGCCGCGCTGCGCTCGCAATGACAGGATACAATAAATAAAGCAGTATACCTTGACTGCAAAATCTGTCAGGATTCCTGAATAGAACGCTACGCATAGAGACCACGAGTAGAGAACCTGGATACAAATGGATAGACAACCCGTTATATTGATTATTTTTGACGGCTTCGGGCTCAATCCCAGCCGCGCTGCAAATGGCTGGGCGCTGGCGCGTACGCCGCACCTCGATCACTACTTCTCCTCATGGCCGCACGCTGTATTGCAGGCATCCGGCAGGGCTGTGGGGCTGCCTGACGGGCAATTCGGCAATTCGGAGGTCGGACATCTGACGCTGGGAGCAGGGCGTATGCTCGAACAGGACCTGATGCGCGTCGCCAATGCCATTCATGACGGCACTCTGGAGCAGCAGCCTGCCTGGCAGGATCTGATGCAAGAGACCAAGCGACTGCACCTCGTCGGCATGGTCTCTGACGGTGGCGTCCACTCTCACATCGAGCATCTGTGCGGGCTGCTGCAGATGATCGTTTCCGCCGGCATTGAACCTGTTATCCACATGATTACCGATGGCAGGGACACCTCGCCAAAAGCCGCCATGGGCTATCTTGAGTTGCTGGAACAGGATTTTGAAAAACTGGGAAAAGGTTATGTCGCCACTGTCAGCGGCCGCTATGACGCCATGGACCGCATTGGCAACTGGGATCGCACCCAGAAAGCATGGAAGGCGATGCGATTGGGCCAGGGAGTGGATGCCGAAACACCCCGGGAGGCCATCGAGGACGCCTATGCGCGTGGTGAAAGCGATGAGTTCATTCAGCCCACGGTGATCCGTGACTACATAGGAATGGCTGCCGATGAACCTGTGCTTTTTTTCAATTTCCGCAGTGACCGCGCCCGCCAGATGGCTGCGGCTATCGGCCTGGAGGATTTTGACGGCTTCGACCGTGGATCCGCCGGAAACCGACGGCTGGTCGGAATGACAGAGTACGATGTCAATTTCCCTTTTCCGGTGCTTTTTTCACCACAAATTCCTGAACAGGTGCTGGCCGAGGTGATCAGTGATGCCGGACTGAAGCAATTTCACTGTGCAGAGACCGAAAAATACCCCCATGTCACCTACTTTTTCAATGGCGGGACAGAGCAACCCTATCCTGGAGAGGATCGTGAAATCGTTCCCTCCGCCAAAGTGGCGACCTATGACCAGCAACCCGAAATGAGTGCTCCCAAAATTGCCGAGAGTGTCATCAACGCTATCGAAAGCGAGGAGTACGCCTTCATCCTGGTCAACTTTGCCAATGGTGATATGGTTGGACATACGGCTATTCCCGAGGCAATTATCAAGGCCGTTGAAACCCTGGATCTGCAGGGACACCGGGTCATTGATTCCGCACTGAAACATGGCTGGAGTGTCTTGCTGACAGCTGACCATGGCAACTGCGACGAAATGGTCGATCCTGCCGGCGGACAGCCGCATACACGACATACCGGCTACCCTGTGCCTCTGCTGGTGGCAGGCGCGGGAGATGTCCCGCTCGGCATTGGCCGGGGACTGGCGGATATCGCTCCAACCGTACTGGATCTGCTCGATATCCCCCGGCCGCGTGAGATGACCGGCCGCAGCATGATTCTGAAAGGCAAACTGATTTGAACGAGAATTATCATGTCTAAAAAAAGTAAAACAGAACCCATTGCCGTACTCGCACTGAATCCCTCTCTGGATATCAGCTACGAGGTGACGCAACTGCTGGATGACCAGAAAGTCCCCTCCATGAATACCCGCTATGAGCCCGGCGGGAACGGCATCAATGTCTCGGAGACTCTCAGCAGGCTGGACATCCCTGTCAACTGCTCGTGCATCATTGCCGGACATGTTGGAGAGTTTGTGCTGCAGCTGCTGCAGTATGAACTCCATGACCTCCACTATCTCAGTGTCGAAGGGGAGTCGCGCATCAACACGATAATCATGCAGCGCAGTCCCCAGGGGCAGTGTGAAGTCGATGGCAGCGGACCGGATGTTCCTGAAACCGTATTAGAGGAGATAGAGGAGTCATTCATGAAAGCCTGCAACAGCGGCTTCGGCATCATGAGCGGCTCGGTTCCTCCCGGCGTTCCTGACGACACCTACGGACGCCTCGCCAAAAAAATCAGGGAACAGGGAGGCAAAGCCGTGGTCGATGCCTATGGAACCCTGCTGGAAAAATCCCTTGATTCAAAACCATTTTTGCTCAGAGTGAATCAATATGCGCTTGAGATGTATACGCGCAAAAAACTGCGCAAACTTGATGAGGTCGTTGCCATTACCCGTCAATTCCAGCAGGATCATAATTTGAATCATGTGTGTGTCACTTTTGGAGAGTATGGTGCTCTGCTGCTGGATTCAAAATACAGCTATGTCTGCACACCGCCAAAGACGCATATCCGCTCGACTGTTGGTTCGGGCGATGCACTGCTGGCTGGATTGGTGGCCACCTATGCGTCAGGCGGAGACAGCGCCACCGCACTGAAACTCGGCGTCGCCTGTGGGACAGCGACGACGACCCATGCCGGAACAGGACTCTGCAACCGTGACGAGGTCGACCGGCTGATGGAGGAGCTCGAGGTCAAACGTCTCGACAGTTAAAGAATATTATGATCAAGTCGCTACGTTCCCCGGTCAGAGGTTTCTGAAGCAAAAACCACTCCTTTGCGGTATGCTACGTCGCCATGAGCGATAAACACTTAACAGATACGACATTTGCCAGCTTCAACCTGGATGCAAGCATTCAGCAGGGACTGGATGAAGCCGGTTTTACGCATTGCACCCCCATCCAGCAACAGAGCATTCCAATTGCCATGAAGGGTCGGGATGTTGCAGGACAGGCGCAGACCGGCACCGGCAAGACAGCTGCCTTCATGGTTGCAACACTGCAGTTTTTGCACGACCACCCTGCCCCCCCTGATCGCAAGCCCAATCAACCGCGCGCTTTCATCGTGGCGCCGACCCGCGAGCTTGCCATCCAGATCCACAAGGATGCGGAGCAACTGGGCAAGCACTGCGGTCACAAGATGCGCGTGGTCTACGGTGGCTCGGGTTACGAGCAGCAGCGTGATTCACTCAAAGATGTCGACATCCTGGTCGGCACTCCGGGCCGCCTGATCGACTATTTCAAACAGCATATCTACAACCTGCGCGCACTCCAGGTGGTGATCATCGACGAAGCCGATCGCATGTTCGACCTGGGTTTTATCACGGATATCCGCTATCTGCTGCGGCACATGCCCACGCCGGAAAAACGTCTCGGCATGCTGTTCTCTGCAACCCTCAGCTTTCGCGTCTCAGAGCTTGCCTACGAGCACATGAATGACCCGCAGGTGATCAAGATCGAAACGGAGACGGTCACTGGAGAGAATGTCACCCAACGCGGCTACATGATCTCCAATGATGAGAAGATCGCCCTGCTGATCGGCTTGATGCAGCATCACGAACCTTCACGCACCATCATTTTCGTCAACACCAAACGTACTGCAGACGAGGTATGGGGATTTCTCGAGGGCAATGGCTTCTCCTGCGCCATCCTCTCCGGTGACGTGCCACAGCGTAAACGTATTGCGCTGCTGGAGAAATTTCAACATGGCGAATTAAAGATTCTGGTAGCCACGGATGTCGCTGCACGCGGCCTGCATATTCCGGACGTTACCCATGTCATCAACTATGATTTGCCACAGGACGGTGAGGATTATGTGCATCGCATCGGACGCACAGCACGCGCCGGTTCAAGCGGAGACGCCATCAGCCTGGTGTGCGAAACCCACGCCATGTCACTTCCTGACATCGAATCCTACATCAAGAGCCGTATTCCTCTGGAGATGCCGGACGCATCGCTGATTGCCGATATTGATCCCAAAAGCCGCAAGCGTCAGCCCAGGCGACCACGCCCTGCCAACAGGCAGCAGCGCGGAAGAAGCAACTCACGCAGAGGCGGTGGTAATCGCGGGCAGAATCGCGGCGGCCGCCATC
>JAUVEG010000277.1 GCA_030594925.1 Gammaproteobacteria bacterium | reverse complement strand
GTCATCAAGAGGGGTGAGGAGACGGTGCTTGATCTGTATAATGATGTCATGCGAAATCAGCCCGGAGCCTTCCCCTTTGTATCCGGAAAAGTCGCAGAGTGGCGCTATAGAGGGGAGTCGCTGATCGCATTGATCTTCAGAATCGCCGGCAGTGATCTGGAGACAGGCAAGCTAAAATCGATGCTGATTGTCGTCAGGTTCGGTGTGAAACAAGCCTGCATGATCGGGATTACCACTTCCAATGAAAAGGCCAGGGAGATTGCAGACAGCAGCAAAGCATGCCTCTCCACTGCTGCCCAAACCGGGAAGTGAGGCTGTTATGAACGACTCTATACCCTGCCGTTGATGTCCTATGTTTCGAAGTACATTATTTGCTTTTATCGCTGGCTGGATCCTGTGGTTCTGGATTGATAAACCGGATCCACGAGGTTTTCGTATGCCTCCGGTCAGTGATAGTATGATCGAGAATTTCCAGACAGCATTCAATATGCTCAAGAGTGGCTATGCGGAGGCGTCATTCCTCTTTATCTGGAATGCGCACTACCTGATTCTTTCCCTTCTGGGCGGGTTGATTCTTCTCTCCCTGCTTCAGAGCATATCGGGGGTCATGCGAAGACGGCGTATGCGCAAAGCTTATCTTCCACCGAAGCATGTGGATAAACCGAAGCAGAAAGCTGCTGAAATTGAAGTTCGGGAGCCTGAGAAATCATCCAACACAAAGGTAACAAAATGAAACCACTTGTTATGACTCTGATATCAGCCTCACTGCTGTTTGCAGGCAGCAGTCTCCGGGCTGAGAAAATTATCGGTTCTGTCGACCAAAAAGGGAGTGTCACTTATTCTGATCATGTTCCTGCTGGTGCGGTGAAGTCGAGGGAGGTCAAGGTTGACCCCATTTTTCCTTCACAGGAGAGTAGGAATGCAACCCGGGATACAACTCAACAGATGATCGATGCTGCAGCTCAGAGTAGAGAGGGTGTTGAAAATGTGCGCGCAATTCGTGAAGAGTTGGCGGAGAAGCGCAGAAGCAGCATCGAAGCAGACATGCATAGATCGCAGGAGATGGCTCCTGTTTCAGCAGATGATGGATATGTGATTGATAGAGACGGCTATGTTACGGAGCAGGAACCCGGGTACGTCAGGGATCAGGGGCCGGGGTATGTTAAGGAGCAGGAGGCGGAATATATTAAGGAGCGGGAGCCGGAGTACATTCAGGAGCGGGAGCCGGAGTACATTCAGGAGCGGGAACCGAAGTACATCGAGTAGTTTGTTCTCGTTCCCACCGAGGACGATGGTAACGAGATGTATCCCTAAAACCTAAAACCTAAAACCTAAAACCTAAAACCTAAAACCTAAAACCTACCCAATGAATCTACTCAGACCCATGCTCGAAGCCGATATCGATGCTGTCGTCGCACTCATCGGGATGCACGATGAAGATGATGCCGAAGAGGCGCAGCGCTTCTATCGTGTGCTCAACGGCTGTCACGGGCAGTTTGTGCTGGAAGAGGATGCCGAGGTGATTGGCGCGACCGGCTTTGACGCCCCGACCGGCTGTGACCAGAGCTACTGGATCACCTGGACCTATATTCATGCGCAACATACCAACCGCGGGCTGGGGCGCAAGATGCTGACGGAGTTGTTCGACTATCTTCAGCAGCAGGGAGGCCGCAAGCTGTTCGTCAAAGTCAGCGATTATGTGGATCCGGAGGATGGGGCAATCTATGCAGCGGCTCTGCATCTGTATGAATCGATGGGCTTCTCCATCGAGGTGCAGCATGATGACTTTTATGACGTCGGCGAAGCACAGATTATTCTGGGCATGCGGCTGCAGCAGGAACAGGAGCACTCACCAGTTGCACAGCAGCAGGTTGCGATCCAGTTCAATGAGATCTTTGAGATTGGCGAGACCGAGGGCAGCTGGAGTTTCGGCTGGCATGAGCAGAAGGGAGGAGGCAGCAATGCGCCTTTTGCCGCGGAAGATCTGCACACCGGTCTGGGCGCCGTACGGGAGGAGGGTGCGCGCTGCGTTTTTCTCAGCTTCCCATCGAACTATGCGGGTATCAGCGAGCCTCTGATCGCGTCAGGGTTCACTGAGACGGGAAGTTTGAAAGATTACTATGCTGACGGCATCGATGAATTACACTATGCTTACATCTTCAATCAGAAATTACTCGCGAGTACCCCCGAATGAAATTTAAAACTGCAATCATTACGCCGCTTGTCATCGCTATTCCCCTGCTGCTGGGTGGCTGCACCCAGAAAGCGCCTGGCGTGGATCTCGACCGGGTCATGAAAATCACTACGGAAAGCATGCAAAGATATGAGCAGACAAATCTGAGCGGGGTCAAAGGCGAGATGGATGACCTGGCACTGGCGCAATTCAGCCGGGATCTGGCGGATGATCTGCGCATGGCGCAGCCTCCTCTCTATGCAAGCCCGATTGGTATAGTGGTTGCGAAAGAGGGCTCGATACAGGGCTATAACGACAAGAATGGCAACTATGTCAGGGAGACAGGTGAAGGGGATCTCTTCAAAATCGAGATAGACAGCCAGAACAATCGCATTATCGCTTCCAATGACGGTGTCGTACGTGAACAGGGAATGGGCATGGGAGGCGGTCTTATGATGGGAATGCTGATGGGCAGCCTGTTGAGCAGACAGAGCGCCGCCGGAATCAGACCGGGGGCATTCAACAATAAACGCGCTACGCCAAAACCACGCACAAGGACAAAATCGAGCTTCGGCAGCGCCCGCTCACGTGCCGGTTCCGGGAGTTTCTCCTCCGGGAAGTAATCCCACAGCTTTCAAAAAACAATAAACCACGGAACACACTGAATACACGGAAAAAGAAACCCATGATGCTTCCGTGTTTTCAGTGTGTTCCGTGGTACAAATAGTCTTGTAAGCGATCCCCCCATGCCACAACAATCCATCCAGGACTACAGTCGGCTGACCTCGAAACAGACCGGCATTCTGCTGATCTCGATTCTGATCGTCGCCCTGTGCGGCATCGCCTACGAGTTGATCATCAGCAGCGT
>JAUVEG010000236.1 GCA_030594925.1 Gammaproteobacteria bacterium | reverse complement strand
GTTCCTGTCTCAGGCGCGATTATCGTCACCACGCCGCAGGAGATCGCATTGCTGGATGCGCGCAAGGGCTTCAAGATGTTCGAAAAGGTCGAAGTGCCTGTACTGGGCATCGTCGAGAACATGAGCACCCATATCTGCAGCAACTGTGGCGAAGTCGAAGCCATCTTCGGTGAAGGTGGTGGCGAGCGCATGGCGGAGGAGTATGGCGTCGATTTCCTCGGTGGTCTGCCTCTGGATATCAGTATCCGCGAGGGTACCGACTCCGGAAAACCATCTGTGGTTGCCGATCCGGAATCAAAAATTGCCAACATCTACCGTGAAATAGCCCGCAAGGCAGCCGCCAAGCTGGCCCTGCAGGCAAAAAGCTACGCCTCGAAATTTCCGAATATCGTCATAGAAAACAACTGATCGATTATTTATTGATTCGGATCAATAAGCCGGGCATTGCCCGGCTTTTTTTTATTGAATCCATGATGTCTTTGGTTAAAAACGTCTATAGTATAAATAGAGTAAAGAAAAGCTAATTCCCACTGAATTCGGGCGATTGTTTTTCATCCATATCTCCTGAATTCAATCTTTTGATGACAGGAGGTATGCCATGGATATTCAACTCGCTGATGTTACCCTTCATATTGACAAAAACCTGAGCAGTGAGCAGCGCGGTACGATTGAAGAGAGTCTGCGTGCATTGGATGGAGTTGTCAGTATTCATAACCCTGACAAGACTCCGCATCTCACACTGGTTGAATACGATCCGGATGTCATCACGTCTCGCAAGATTCTGCAGCGTGTCACAGACCAGGGCGCCCATGCGGAGTTAGTAGGCTTGTAACAACACACAACACAGGAGTCATCATGGCGACTGAAAAAGATCCTCTACAACAGAGTGAACTTCTGGCCGGGAGTGCAGAAATTCTGAATGCGTGGTTCGATCAGCGTTTCTCGCAGAAGCTGGCAGAGCATGAAAGCAATAAGACTCCCGAGCTTTCGATCATGGTGACCAAGGGCACGCTGGATTGGGCCTATCCGACCTTCATCATTGCCTCAACGGCGGCGGCCCTGGGTTGGAAAGTGACGCTGTTCTTCACATTCTATGGCCTCAGCCTGCTGCAGAAAGATCTCGATCCGAAGATCAGTCCGCTGGGCAACCCTGCGATGCCGATGAAAATGCCTTTTGGGCCTGAATGGTTCAAGAGCATCAATTGGAATATACCCAATCTGGTTGTGGCTGGAATCCCTGGCTTCGAAAACGTGGCTACAGGTCTGATGAAACAGACCATTAAAAATAGTGGCGTTGCATCGATCCCTGATCTTCGGGATGTCTGTGTGGAATCCGGGGTCAACATGATTGCCTGTCAGATGACGGTGGATCTGTTTGGTATGAACAAGGCTGATTTCATCGATGGCATCACCGAGTGGGCCGGTGCAGCGACTTATTTGGACAATGCACAGACATCAACGGTCAATCTTTTTATCTAGCGAAACCAAGTCTCAGACTGCAGTATAGCTGTAATGTAACAACAGAGCTCACGGCTGTTCGACCAATCCATTTGCCTGGGCGTAGCTGACCATATCCGCATTGTTGTGCATCTCCATCTTGCTGAGGATGTGATGACGGTGGGTGCTGATGGTCTTGACGCTGAGATGAAGTTCTTCACCGATCTCGGTGACGGTTTTACCGGCAGCCAGCATGCGGAATACCTGGTACTCTCGATCCGAGAGGCACTCCACTGAGAGATCCCCCGGTGATTTTTCAAAGTTAAATGCGAGCCGTTCGGCCAGTTCGGGGGATATATACCGCTGGCCACTGAGCACCTTTTTCAGCGCAGTGACCAGATGTTCCGGGGCGCTGGATTTTGTCAGGTAGCCGGAGGCGCCGGAACGCATCATGCGCACGCCGTACTGATCCTCGCCATAGACGCTGAGAATCAGCACCGGCAGCCCGGGCCATTCCATGCGGATGCGTTTGAGCACCTCCAGTCCGTTGATGTCAGGCAGGCTGATATCCAGTACCACCGCCTCGGGATTGCTTTCACTGATGCGTTTGATGCCTTCATGGCCGCTATCTGCTTCATCCACGTTGATATCGCCGAACTCCTCTTCCAGGATTGCTTTCAACCCTTTTCTCACTACGGCATGATCGTCGATCAGTAGAATGTTGTGCATCTCAGTTCACCTCGCCTTGCTTACTGTTCAGTGGGATTGTGGCGAAAATGGTCGTCCCTTTTCCTTCCTTGCCATAGATACTGACAGCGCCGTCGAATATATGCGCTCTTTCACGCATGCCCATCAGACCGAAAGAGCGGCTGCCCTGCACCTCAAGTTCTGAAATTCCCTTGCCGTTGTCAACGATGCTCATCGACAGCCAGGGTTCGTCAACAGTCAACTCTACCCACACTTCGTCTGCATTGGAATGGCGCAGAATATTCGACAGGGACTCCTGCATGATGCGAAACATGGCTGTGCGTTGCTCGGGTGTGAGAGCCGGTTCATCATCCGGCAGCACCAGGTGGCATTGCACCTTCGTTCTACGCTGAAACTCGGTCACCTGCCACTCGATGGCCGCTACCAGCCCCAGGTCATCGAGGAGCGCCGGTCGCAGTTCCGTGAGGATACGCTGTACTGAATTGATCGTCTGGTTGATCGACTGCAGGATCTCCCCAGAAAGTTCCGTGAGGAAGGGCTCGTCCTGTGGCAGCCTGGATTTTAAGCGTACCATATCGATCTTCTGTGCCGTCAATGACTGCGCCATCTCGTCATGTATTTCGCGTGCGATGGAAATCCGTTCGCTCTCCCTGGCCGATTGCAGATGATCAGCAAGTTGGCGCAGCTCCTCATGGGAGCGTCTGAGTTGGGCATCCGCCTGGCGTCGTTGGGTGACATCCTGCAGCGTGCCGAGTAGTGAGACTGCTTCTCCTTTTCGATCCCTGACCACCTCGTTGAGCGCCCGTACAATGCGAACTTCGCCATTGCTGCGTTGTACGCGGAACTCAAATTCAAACTGCTCTCTTGTAGCCACTCCGCGTCGCAGTTGAGACTGGAACTGCGCCCGATCATCAGGATGAACGGATTCCAGTTTCCGCGATTCAGACGGCGTGAACGCCTGTGGCGCATAGCCGAAGATACGGAACACCTCGTCTGACCAGCGTTCGTTACCATTTACCAGGTCGAGTTCCCAGCTTCCTACGTGAGAGAGTTTCTGCGCATAGGCCAGCCTGGCTTCCTGTTCCTGCAGCGCCAATTCAGTCCTCTTGTTTTCGGTGACGTCAAGAAAAGCGCCAACCAGGCACTCTTTACCCTGGTGTTTGATCCAGAAGCTCGAGATATTGACGTAAAAAAGGCTTCCATCCTTGCGTTTCAC
>JAUVEG010000016.1 GCA_030594925.1 Gammaproteobacteria bacterium | reverse complement strand
GCGCTGGCGCTGGCGCTTGCTGCTCTATTGCTGGGCCTGGTTGCTCTGTGGCCGCTGTCACTGATGGAGATCGGTTTGCCATTTGGCGGGGATGGTGGCGGATGAACTGGAATGCCGGATTGCCGCTGTTGATTGTTGCTACGTCTCTCTTTTCAGGGCTGATGATCTTCTTTCTGTCAGAGAAGCACGTTGTGGCCCGCACTACCCTGAACCTGGGGGGCGCAATGCTCAAACTGGTGCTGGTCGGGGTGATGGTCTGGGGGGTTTTTCACGGCCATCACTACGAGGCCCGCCTGCCGCTGCTGCCCGGGCTGGATCTGGTGCTGCGCGCTGATGCCGAATCGATGCTGTTCGTAGTGCTGTCCAGCGGTCTGTGGCTGCTGACCACCAACTATGCTATCGGTTACCTGGAGGGCTCGCCGCACCGCAGCCGCTTTTTCGGATTTTTCAGCCTGTGTGTGATGGCAACTGTCGGTGTGGCGCTGGCCGGCAACCTGATCACCTTTGTGTTCTTTTATGAGCTGCTGACCCTGACCACCTATCCGCTGATCGTGCATCGGGAGACGGAAGTAGCACGCAGGGCAGGGCGCACCTATCTCATCTATACCATCACGGGCGGCGCCTTGTTGCTGGTCGGTACGGTGTGGCTCTATAGCATGACCGGTACGCTGGATTTTTCCCACCGTGGATTCGTTACAGAGTTGCTTGATACGCATCGCACGTCGCTTATTGTTGTTTTTGTATTGCTGATTGCCGGACTGGGTGTCAAGGCGGCACTCGTCCCCCTTCATGGCTGGCTGCCGCAGGCGATGGTGGCGCCTGCGCCCGTGAGCGCATTGCTGCATGCGGTGGCGGTCGTGAAAGCGGGCGCCTTTGGTATCGTGCGGGTTGTCGATGATGTCTACGGCGTCGAGGCCACAACAAAACTTGGCGTCTCGGCTCCGCTTGCCGCACTGGCTGCAGTGAGCATCATCTACGGCTCGCTGCGGGCGCTGTTTCAGGATGATCTGAAGCGCCGGCTGGCATTCTCCACAGTCAGCCAGGTCTCCTATATTGTGCTTGGCATCGCGATCATTGGACCGATCGCAACCACTGGCGGCCTGGTGCACCTGGTGCATCAGGGGGTGATGAAGATCACCCTGTTTTTTTGCGCCGGAAATCTTGCCGAGACACTGGGGATTCATAAAGTCAGCGAAATGAATGGTGTTGGACGGCGCATGCCCTGGACCATGGCCGCCTTCACGATCGGCGCCCTCGGTATGATTGGCGTGCCGCCGCTTGCGGGTTTTATTAGCAAATGGTACCTGGGAGTGGGCGCGCTGGATGCCGGGCAGGAGTGGGTGATTTACATCCTCGCAGGAAGCAGCCTGCTGAACGCCGGCTATTTCCTGCCTATTCTCTACGCCGCCTGGTTTAAGCCGGCCCCCGATAGCTGGCCCGACGAGCGATCCTTCGGACGGCTGGAGACTTCCTGGGCCTTGCTGGCGCCACCTGTGGTGACTGCCGTGCTGACGCTGGCTGTGGGATTGCTGGCATCGGCTCCGTTCAGTCCATTGCGGTGGGCGCGCTTTATTACTGCGCTGGAATACATACCGTGAATGAGCTTCTGAGTGCAATCCTGCTGCTGTCGACGCCATTGCTGCCGATTGTGCTGGCGTTTCCGCCACTGCGATCGCACCTCTTCCGGCCTTGCCATATTGCTCTTTTTCCTGCCATTATCCTGTTGGCTGTTCCGTCAGTCGTTTCGATTGAGCTGCCATGGCTGCTGTTCGGTAGCGGGTTTGATATAGATGGTGTATCCCGATGGTTGTTAGCGATGTCAGTGGTCATTTGGGCGGCTGCCGCAACCCTTCTACCGTCCACCGGAAATCAGGCTGCTGACAACCGTCTCACGATTTTTTTTCTGCTGACCATGGCGGGTAATCTGGGCGTGATTCTTGCGGCAGATGTGGTCGGGTTTTTTACTTTTTCTGCATTGACGGGTTACGGATTTTACGGCCTGCTGGTTGCTGGCGGCGGTGAGACGGCGCGGCGGGCCGGACGCATCTATCTTGGTTTCATGATTGTGGCAGATCTGCTCCTGTTCGAGGCCTTGTTGATTGCGGCTTCCTCGACCACTGACATGAGGTTTGAGGCGGTGCGCCTTGCAGTGACGGGATCACCTTCCTCAAGTTTGTATGTGTCGCTGGTGCTCGCAGGTTTTGCTTTGAAGGCAGGAATTTGGCCGTTTCACTCCTGGCTGCCGCTGGCCTTTCGTTCGACCCCTCCGGCAGTGGCTCTGCTGGTGAGCGGCGTTCCCCTCGCGATGGGGCTTCTCGGAATGGTGCGCTGGCTGCCCCTTGGCGATATCGCCTTGCCGGGCATCGGGTTGATCATCCAATTCGTGGGCGTGGCTGGCATCCTCTACGCTATTGCGGCGGGAGTGAAACGGACGCAGCTGCAACTGCTGCCCGCCTATGGAGCTATGATCGCTACTGGTTTTTTCGTCGTTGCTCTGGGAACCTGGCTGGCAGATCCTGTTGCCTGGAATCAGTATGGGAAGTCGTCATATTTTTTCATTGTCTCACTGGGATTTGGGATTGTAGTCGTGGTTGCCGCCATCGCCTGGCTGCAAGCAAGTCACCATGCTCCTGCTGCTCATGAGAAGCAGGAGGACGATTCAGGTCTGTGGATAGAGCGCCGGGCCGGAGCAGTCGTACGTTGGGGCAAACGGGTGGGGTGCGATACACTGCCAGGGCTGCGAGCTACATGGCGGGCTATGGCGGATCCTCTCCTTCAGATCCATGCATGGCAAAAAGCATTGGATGTTACCGAGTATTCCCTGCAGCGCTGGATGCTTGCAATCAGCCTGTTTCTGTTGCTGGCAGTGACGGTGGTATTTCTCGCTGGATAATGCTTTTCCAATGAGGATCCTGCTAAACTCGCAAATAGTGAATTTTGCCATCTCGAACAGATGTGAGAGATCTTATTTGTCAATGATTCAAGATTTCTCCTTTCAGTCGAAATGACAGCTTTTGAGAGTTTGAAATGACAGCTTTTGAAAGTTTTGCGAGAGGCTCCTGTTTTATTTTCTGAATTCGTTATTGTGAAACAATTATACGTCGGTATACTCGCAAGCCTGGAAGTTGTCCATAAACAGGCAAACAGAGACCTACACCCCCGCTTTCGACCGCCGGGCCCGCTAGCAGCGACGATCTCGCACGTACTGAATAGCGTCCAATCCACAACAGAGAGAAACCATCGCCATGATTAAAACCTTCACCATCCCTGCACTGATGCTTTTAGTGGCTGGCTTCACTGCCTGCTCCTCCGAGCCAGTACAAACCGGGATCAATCCAGCACCTCCTGTCCCCATCGATCATGGTCCGGGCAATCCAGATGCGACAGGCGTAGTGCGCTGTTCGCTCGGAGAAGAGACCTACGACAAGGATTGCGGCTTCCGCGTCGTGCGCAAGCCCGGTGGCGCAGCCGAGATCTGGATCTCCAACATCTCCTATAAAGTCGTCTATCGAGTGCTGAACTTCGCGGAAGGAGAGTTCACCACCCGCGGCGGCGATTCCCTCGACTACAGTCGTAGCAGCGATAATTGGCTGGTAACTGCAGATGGTCGCGAGCACTACAAGATTCCTGATGCCGTCATTGTCGGAGGCTAATTACCACGTCTCAATAAGTCCGTGTATGCAGATAAAATAACAACGCGTGTCAATCGTGGTCAGAAGACCACTCCTACGTTTGCACTTGGCAATTGTTGTGGGAGCGGTCATCTGACCGCGAAATGCACGGGGTTATTGAGATATTACGGCTTCTATTCGCAAGCAACTGAAATCACTCATTATCGGATTGCAACCATGTCATCAGAAAACTCCTCGAGCAAGTTCGACCAAATCATTGCGCAGACCCGCAGTAACCGGGAAGATAGAGACAAGGGGTACCGCGAAAGGGCGCTAAAGATGTATCCTTGGGTATGCGGGCGGTGTGCACGCGAGTTCAGCCGCGAAAATCTTCAGGAACTGACGGTTCATCATCGAGACCACAATCATGACAATAACCCGCCGGATGGCAGCAACTGGGAGCTATTATGCCTCTATTGTCATGACAACGAGCATTCACGTTACACCGATTCACAATATGCTGACGACACAGCCGAAAAGCAGAAAAATATAACGACCCATAATCCACTTGCTGATCTGGCGGCTATGCTCAGGAAAAAGTAGTAAGTCGTTGTCCAAAAATAACTTCCCGATCCTGCTTGCCCTGTCGCCCGTCTTCAGCGTTCCAGCAAGAGTTACATAACGCTGCTATGCGCCCCTTGCTGCGCCTTGAATACGAACAACATTGCTGCGCGATATCGGGAAGTTATTTATGGACAACTCCTAAATCCGTCAAAAATTGGTGAGAAAAAACGGTATAAGCACGGCATTGACCAGGTCGATGAAGAATGCACACACCAGAGGCACGATGACGAATGCCAGGTGCGAGGCGCCATAGCGTTTTGCTACAGCCGACATGTTCGCCATGGCCGTGGGGGTAGAGCCCAACGAGATACCGCCGAATCCTGCTGACACGACGGCGGCGTCGTAATTTCGCCCCATGAGCGGAAAGACGATGAAGATGGTCACCAGGGTCGCGATCAGGAACTGTGCGAGGAGGATGGTGAAGATGGGGCCTGCGAGTTCCACCAGGGTCCAAAGCTGCATACTCATCAGTGACATCGCCAGGAATGTACCCAGAGAGATATCCGCAATCAAGGCGATGGCAGGCTTGCGGGTCGGCCACTCGGTTCCTGTGAGCCGGGGAAATGACTTTGGAATCGCATTGGTAAGGATGATGGCGGCGAACAGACAGGTGACAAACAGCGGCAGCTTGAGTCCAAGCTCATTCAAACCTTCGTTAAGCATAAAACCGAAAATGATGCTTATGTGAATCGCAAGAATGGCATCCAGAAAATCGAGGTGCCCGATGCCCTCTTTTTTGCTCTCATGCGAAACGCCGACGTCAACTGCTTCGATCTTGAGCGGTTTCAGATCATGTCTGGTAATCAGGAACTTTGCGATCGGACCGCCCATGAGGCTCGCCAGGATCAGACCAAAGGTGGCGCAGGCAATACCGATCTCCATAGCGTTGCTGATGCCGTATTCCTCCGCGATTTGCGGCGCCCATGCGATCGCTGTTCCATGACCGCCGATGAGCGAAACACTGCCGCCCAGCATGCCGACCTGTGACTGCAGCCCGAATAGAGAGGCAATGGTGATGCCCGTCAGGTTTTGCACAATCATATAGCCGATGGTGATTACGAGCAGGATCACCAGCGGCTTGCCACCCTCGATCAGGTCCCGCAGGCTCGAATTGATGCCGATGGTGGTAAAAAAGTAGACCAGCAGGATGTCGCGAGCTTCGAGATCGAACTTGATTTCGATGCTGGATGCAGCGTAGAGGAGTGAAATCAGCAGCGAAAAAATCAAACCGCCGGTGACGGGTTCCGGAATGCTGAACTCGCGCAGGAAGCCGACGCCATCGTTTAATCGCTTGCCGACGAACAGCACGATGATTCCAATCGTCACCGTGAAAAAACCGCCTAATTGCAAAATGTTGTTTTCAAATTCCATGATTCTTTTATATAAAAGTTATGAAGTTGCTTTAAGGGATAATCCCTCTGAATCTTTCTATGATAAAAGGATATATGCTTTACGGTGTGGGGAAGATGAGTTCGACAAGAGAGAAATCATAAAAAACAAAGCCCGCTTGAAAGCGGGTTTCCCGTGATTTTTCGCATTTGCCAGAACAGATATCATTGAGTAACTTCTCGATAACCCCGTGCATTCGGTTTCGCATAGGATGTGTCGAGATACGTGGCGCATCAATATCCACACCAAATCGATGCGCTTGGCCTACATGGACGTAGGTCAGGGGCGTGAGCAGGACGCGGAAGCTTCGTTTCACTCAGCACATCCTCTGAATTGCTGCCATGCACGGAGTTATTGGGAAGTTACGTTTTTGAAATCTAACGATCGTTATCGCTTGCTCTTTATATTTCCTGCAATTCCTCCTGCAACGGCGCCTATAGCTGCACCGGTCCAACCGCTGCCTCCTGACAGTGCGGCAATACCTGCGCCGCCAGCTGCGCCAATAGTTGCCCCAGAGAGCGTCCCCTGTTGTGTTCTGGTCATATCAGTACAACCCGCGGAAGCAAATAACATAATAGCCAGTATCGGAATAGTGATTGCTTTCATTTTGTGTTACTCCTCTCGTTTATTCAGGATCCAATATTAGGAAGCGCAAATTCAGTATAGAGTACTTCTATGACAGATCGCTTTAGCTGAGCCGGTCTTTTCTTATACCACTGGTCGAGCATCTCCCTCACTTTATTTGTCGACAGACCGGAGAGTCCTTTAATCAGGACTGGAACGATACTGCTGTTACGAATGAGTTTGGACGGATTCTTTCCCTGCATGGCTTGCTCGATTTCAAGCATATTGCCTATACCAAAAAGATAGGCCACCTTTTCATCCCTGGATGCGGTTGTCCAGTGTTCTCCAGTGACGATAACCAGGTCCGGATCTTTTTTTTCTCCACCCCATACTGACGTGCAAAGCAAAAGCAGGGAGATGCTTGCTACCATAAGTGCAATTCTTTTCATTTTCTTATCCTCATCATATTATTCCCAGTAAAAGCGACACCTTAACCATTTTCCCAATCTGACTCCAGTATTTTGGTGCGAATTGGGCACATTAACACATCCGTCAAGTCATGAATGGCATGGCAAGATTCACAATATTGTGCTGAATTCTGCCTTTGCCCAATTTGAAAGCCGGATATCCGTAGAGGGGGGTGCGATGCCCCTGTATCATGGACGTAGGTTATCAATTCTCAACGCAATGTATCAACTCATTTTTATCGTACACTTCCGAGCCTCTTGCAAAACTCCCAAATACGTCATTCCGGCGAAGGCCGGAATCTATAGAATCAACCACTTACAGATCGAGAAAATGGATTATTCGCTTTGCTCACCCTTCGGGCCGCCCTATGGGCGTTCAAAGCGCAAGCGCTTTAGTCCGGCTAAAAACATGCCGGAATGACGGAGTTTTGCAAGAGGCTCATAAGATCTCTCACATTCGTTCGAGATGACAAAACTCACTATCTACGAGTTTTGCAAGATGCTCTATTTGTTACGCTTGAAAAGGCTGTCTCTTTCGATGTTGTAATAGAGATCAACACTCTGTTTGTCGCCCGACATGGTTTCGATGTTGAGTGATTTTGTCAGCCTGTAGCGCATCACCAGCACGGCTGAGGAGTCGAACAGCCCGAGGACATAGCCGACATAGAGTCGCGGCGTCAGGTATTTGCCGAGTGCGACGCTGCTCTGGTCAAATGCACCGCCGCCGCCAATCAGGTAGGAGAGCGCTTCTGTCTCCGATTTAGCGGGTTCAGTGAAGACTTTGGTCTTGATATTCTTGACATTGCCGGTGATGGCGACCCCGGCTCTGACGCCATCGAAAGATCTGGCGCGAAATGCGCGGATATCCAGACGTGGGTTGTCGACAGGGCCATTGAAGAATATATTGCCGCGATCTATGGTCAGATTCTGTCCATAGGCGGCGTATGTGCCGTTGTGCAGGGATAGCCGGCCTTCTCCAATCGCAGGCTGTTGTGCTTTACTGATCACTTGCAGCCCACCCCTGATCTCTGTTGTTAGTCCAAAACCTTTGAATGTCACTTTGTCTCCCAGCGTCACCTCGATGTTGCTGTTGAGCGCCATTACCATACCGCCTCTCTCTTTTTGAGGGACTTTTTTGCCCCTGTGAATGATCACTGTATCTTCAGAGACGTCAACAGCAGTGGGCGGGATATCACGGAGTTGGATGCGGGCCACCGGGATATCGAGACGTCCGCTCAAATTCAGCTCCTTGATGCCGCCGGAAACCTTCAGATCAGGAGAGATCAAGACTTCGGCTTCGGGTATCTGCGCGACCAGCACCTCCTTGCCGCGTATATTGATGGTGAACGGAAAGCCTTTATCCGGATTGACAGTCACCTTGCCGTCGAGAAACAGTTTGCCTTTGCCTGAGCTGGCCTCACCTTTGAGACGGACTTGCCCGGAATGATCCGCTTTTGCCAGCAGGGAGATCCCGCTGACGTTGAGATTGAGATCAGGAAGCGTGAATGCCCCGTTTTTCAGTTCAGCATTTCCCGTTATGCGTGGAGCATCGATGGAGCCGCTGATATTCGCCTGCAGATGCAGGCGTCCCTTTGCATCTTTGATTTTTGGTGTACGCGCCAGCAGCGGTGACAAATCCGGGTAGTCGAGGGTGACTTTGCCTTCCATTGGCTTACCCTCTTTTGAAAGGTCAACCTGCAGATCTCCCTGACTCTTTCCCCAGGCGCCTTTCTCATTAGCACGCAGCTCAAAATTGATTTTAGCGTTCAACTGGCCCGACTGCAGGGTGGCGCTGACTTTTGCCTTGCGCATGTCAATGCTGGGTTGTGCGCCTTCTGTGACAGCATGGTAGCGGGCAGTGGGCAACTCCAGTTCGACTTCTACCTGCGGTGATTCCACTGAGCCGGTGGCAGTGAATGTGCCGGAGATCCGGCCTTCAATTTTTTCACCGGGCGGCAGTAGCGGCTGCACCAGCGCAAGCGGCAGATTGGACAGCTTGCCATCTGCCTGAATCGATCCATCCTGCTCCCATTTGCCATTGGCGCAAAGTTCGGCGTTCTGCTGTTTCCAGCAGTGTTGCTGAACCTCGATTCTCTCCGCTCCTGCGACGATCTCAACAGCATTGGATAACTTCCAGCTGCCTGCATTCTCCACCTGAATAGTGCTCTCCAAGATCTCTCCTGACCAGTGTTGCTGCGCATAACCCCCTTTGAGCTGCATATCCAGGTTCAGCAAATCGCCTGCAACTTTCAGCTGCAGCTGGTGCTGTGCAAGATTTCCAGGCCCCTTGATCATGATCTTATTGAAGGTCTGGTTTGAGATAGCGACATTCTGCAGTTGCAGGTCCGTCATGGAAGCGGAGGGGTCATCAGGAACCCACACGATATCCGCCTTGAGTGCGCCTACCTTGTAGGTATCCAGCGCCAGTTTGCTGCCGCTCCCATGGATCTCAACGCGGGGGGATTCGAGTGTGCCCTGGAGTTTGCCGCCGGCCTGCAGTGCCCCGTCGAGCGTCGGCCACAGCTGCTTGAGTTTCGGCGCCTTGAGGGTGAAGTCAAAATCAAGCGTCTCCCCCATGACACCGTTGAGTTTCACCTGGTTGTCACCGGACTGCAGCATCAGATGCTCAACATCCAGCTTGCCGGCAGCCCATTGCGCCTTGCCTGTGCCGGCGATATCGTAATCACGCAGGGTTCCTGACAACTCCTGGATCTGCAGGGATAACTCAGGCTTACTGTCGATCATCTCTCCCTGCAGTGCAAGTTTGCCGGAGAGTTCCCCGGCATACTCCGGCCATTGTTGATGCGGTTCTATCTTCTGTGCAGCAATCTGCAGATCCCATGCCAGGTTGCCACTCCAACTGATTTTTCCCTCTGCTGTCAGTGTCCCGTTGAGCAGTTCGAGGCTCAGCGGAGCGAGTTGCAACTCCTCCGTATTGCCGTTGGCGGTCAGAGAGATTTGAGTCTGCGGGATGGAGGCGCCAGAGAGAGGCGCATCGATGCTTACCTGATAGGCATCCATCGGTCCGCTGATGCTGAACTCTCCCTGAGGACTCTGGTAATCTGCTGTACCGCTAAGCGGCCAGGAGAGATCTTTCCACTCACCTCGAAGGTCGATCTGCGGACTCTTCCCGAGGGTGATCTTTGCCCTGATTGTGAGGTCAACGGGGGCTGTCATACGGTGGTCAAGCGTCAGGGCATCAAGATCCCCCTGCAGGGAGCCTTCGCCCTTGAGCAGGCCTGTTTCGGCAAGATCGCCCTCCCAGTTGAAAGAGAAGTCGAGCGGGTAGGGCGCAAGCAGTGAAATCTCTCCCTTGAGCGCAGCCTGTTTGACCGGTTCTGCCGAGACACTCAGGGATTCCACGACAATCCGGTTTTCAAATGTGTGGGCACTGAGTTCAATAGAGTCAATATGGTGGGTTTTACCCTGCAGCATCACCTCGGTGTTGGTGATCCTGACGCTGTCGAGATCAATCGCCACCGGTAGCTGCGGGATTTGTGCGGGTTCACTGCTGCTCTCTGTTTCGCCGATATCGAGGGCCAGGCCATCAATAGTGAGATCAACGATATGGATCTTCCGCTTCAACAGGGCAGCCGGACGCCACTGCAGATGCGCCTTTTTCAGGGTGCCGCTGTGTGGAGCGGCGCTAAATTGGATATCTGTCAATGTCAGGGAATCAAGCAGGGTTCCGTCGATCTGCTGTATCGACACATCCACAGGCAGCAGATGCAGCGTGCTGTTGATCAACCAGCGGCTGCCACTCTGCGTCGATGCAGCACTCCACAGCGCCACAGGTATCGATATCAGGATCAGCATCACCAGCAGCAGGAATCTTTTGATGCGCCGCATAAACCATCTCAGCATCTTTAGAACTCCGGCCCCATTCTGAAAACAAAGCGTATATCTGTTGAATCATCATCCAGGGGATGCGCCAGATCGATCTTGATCGGGCCGAGAGGAGAGAGCCAGCGCACACCCACACCCACGCCTGTTTTGACATCGATGCCGTCATCATTGAAGGCGTTGCCGGCATCGACAAAAGCAGCGACTGACCACCCTTTTTTCAAAAAGTGTTCATACTCCAGGCTTGCCACCGCCAGGTGTTTCCCACCTGTGATGTAGCCAAGTGAATTTTCCGGACCTAAATCCTGGTAAGCATAACCGCGTATGCTGTTGTCACCACCAGTAAAGAAGCGATCGGATACAGCCATGTTGTTGATGTCATCCACAATGGTAAATCCAACGTCCAGACGACTGATGATGCGTCCCTTTTCCCACGGAGAGTTGATCCATTTTCCTCTGGCGATTGCCTGAAAAAATGGGGATCCTTCGGAGAAGTCATGTACGGCCCCCCGCAGTTCAAGATGAAGTTTATCGCCCTTGCGGATGCGGTGATCGCTGTCTTTGCGGGTGCGCGTCCAGCTGATCCCCGGGATCAGCGGCATGGCTCTGCCGGTCTCATTCGCGACATCGTAGTGTTCATATTTGAGTGTCAGGTAGCGCGTCTCCAGCCAGTCATGAGGGCGTATTTTGGTCATGCGTATTCCCAGCCTGGCGGTGTTGCGGTCGCTGGTATCGGTATCGACTGTTTCGACCTGCGCCATAAAACTGAACCACTCCCTGGTCGGATTTTCAAGCGGGATAGAGTAGAGAAAGTCCAGACTGACACCGAGAAGCGCCTCATACCTGATCCTGCTCTTAAAACGATGTCCGTGACGGTTGGCATAGCGGTCCTCAAGGCTTGCACTGACCCGGGGGCCGCCGTCCGTGGTAACGCCAACGCCGAAGCCTATGGAGTATTTTTTAGCTGGCGCCAGGGTGACGTCGAGGTGAACGATGCGCTGCTGCTTGTCGTGCCGCTCCCTGATGACGGCAGCACCAAAATAACCGCTGTCATTGAGTGCTTGCTGGAATTCATACACCTTTTCGCTGGAGTAGAGTTCTCCCGCAGTGATGGTCACCAGACGATCCAGCAGATGCTGCTCGAGAAAATCACTTTTGATGTTGACATCGCCAAAACGGTAACGCGATCCGCTCACCATCGTCAGCTCGATGTCGGCGCTGTGTAACTCCGGGTCGACCAGCAGTTGATGTCTGGAGAGTTCCGCATCAAAGTAACCGCGTTCCAGGGCAAGTGTCTGTATGGCGTTTTTGGTTTCGGTGTAGTTGCCGTGATTAAGGATCTCCCCCTTGGTTACGGGCAGATCTTTGAGCAGTTCTTTGAAGTAACTATCCCTGGCCGCATCCTGCTCGAAATCGATATTGATCTGCTTGATGCGTACAGGCTTGCC
>JAUVEG010000119.1 GCA_030594925.1 Gammaproteobacteria bacterium | reverse complement strand
GAATCTCTCGCTAAGAACGCAAAGGACGCAAAGGTTTTTCTTGGCGGTCTTGGCGTCTTCGCCTACACGGATGTAGGTGAGGGGCGTGAGCAGGACGCGGAAGCTTTGCGAGAGAAAATGTTTTTTTCATGCCTTGTCAGTCTGAGATCTGATCTCGCTAGTGTTTCAACTGCCGGTTGACTTTTTTCAGGTCGGCCTCGGTGATGGTTCCCGCCGCATCGCGCAGGCGCAGATGATCCAGCACATACTCATAGCGCGACTTGGCGAGCGCACTGTCAGCCCGAAAAACATCCCGCTGCGAGTTCAGCACATCGACCAGGGTGCGGTTGCCGACTTCATAACCCGCCTGTGTCGCAGCCAGCGCACTCTTCGTTGAGACAGTTGTCGCCTGCAACGCGTTGACCTGGCTGATGTTGGAGTTAATGCCGCGATAGGCGTCATGGGCATTGCGTATTATCCTGCGCTTGGCGGCTTCCAGTCCGGAGCGCGCCGCGCGCAGCCTGGCCCGCGCCTGGCGTGTGCTGTGGGTGACGCGGCCGCCTGTATAGAGAGGAACATTCAATCGCAGGCCGACTCTGGCCTCATCATCATTATTAATACTATTGGCGAAGGCGTCTCCACGACTGGACAAGTTATAGGTGGAAGCCCCTGCAACCAAATCAGCCGTGGGGTAGTGGCCGGAACGAATGATCTCAACCTCCTTCTCCGCTATCCGGACCTCCTCCTCTGCAGCCATGACATCGGGATTGTTATTCAATGCTGTATTCGTCCAGTGTTTGATACTGTTGGGTTTTGGACCGATCAGAGGAATTTTCTTTTTTAATTTAGCCAGTTTCCCGGGATCCTTGCCGATAATCTCACGCAGCACCTCCCTGCTGTTCTGCAGTTCGGTCTCGGCAAGTATCTGTGAGGAGCGTGCGCCGTCATATTGCGCCTGCGCCTCATGCACATCGGTGATTGGAATCAGGCCGACATCATAGCGTTGCGTCGCCTGATCCAGCTGCTTGCCAATAGCGCGTGTTTCAGCTTTGCTGAAGGTCACCTCATCCTCAGCTGAAAGCACGCCAAAATAGGCTTCTGCGACACGGATGATCAAGCTTTGCTCATCGCCGATATACAACGCCTCTGCCTGCTCGACGACATGGTCCGCCTGCTTGTATCCCATGTAAGCCTCCCTGTCGTAGAGAGGTTGTGACAGATCGACTGCGGCTTCTGTCCTGTTCCAGCTGTCATTTTGACGAGTTGTAATAGCTGTCCCCCCGCCTGAAACAAATATTTGCGGCAACAAACCGGAACGGGCGATCGGTTTCGCTTCACGGGTGGCTTCCAGTGAAGCCTTTGAGCCCAGTATTTGGGCGTCATTAGTGACCGCCAGACGGTAGATGCTGTTCAAGTCACTTGCGTAGAGCGGTGAAGAGCTGACGCACAATGTGAGAAAGAGAAAAAAAAGAGCCTTCATAGAGAGTATCCAGATATTTTTTCAGATATAGCTGCGTAGGATAACAAATAAGCATAGAATCTTCATGATTAAATTCTCCTCTCCCAATATAGAAACGCAATAAAAGAGAGCCGCATGTCCGTCCAAAACGTCGACGTTCAAACCTATAGCTGGCGCAGACTCCTGCAGATGGTGAGCAGTCATCGCCGGGAGTTGCTCAATGCCAACATCATAGCGATCATCGGCACATCACTCGCCGTGCCAGTGCCCCTGCTGATCCCGGTCCTGGTCGATGAGGTGCTGCTGGACAAACCCGGCACATCCGTTGCGATCATGGACCAGCTGTTCCCCCAAAGCTGGCATGGCCCCGCTCTCTATATCCTTGCGGTACTGGCGCTGACACTGATGCTGCGCATTGCCGCCACCCTCTTCAGCGTGTGGCAGACGCGCATTTTCACCTGCATCGCCAAAGATGTGATCTTCCGCATTCGCCGTTCGCTGCTGTCGCGGCTCGAACGCATCTCCATGTCCGAGTATGAGACCCTGGGATCCGGCACGGTCGCATCCCACCTGGTGACAGATCTGCAGACCATCGATGACTTCGTCAGCGTCAGCGTCAGCAAGTTTCTGGTGGCGGTGCTGACGATCATCGGCACAGCGGTGATTCTGCTGTGGATCCACTGGCAGCTGGCGCTCTTCATCCTGCTGCTGAACCCGCTGGTGATCTATGTCACCACCATCTTCGGCCGCAAGGTCAAACAGCTCAAGAAGCGTGAAAACGCCTCCTTCCAGCTGTTCCAGGAGGCTCTGGCGGAGACGCTGGACGCCATCCAGCAGATTCGCGCCGCAAACCGGGAACATCACTATATTGGCAGGCTCATCGATATCGCCGCCGATGTGCGCAACTACTCAACCAGCTTTGCCTGGCGCAGCGATGCCGCATCGCGCCTCTCGTTCGTCATCTTTCTCTTCGGCTTCGATATTTTTCGCGCCCTGAGCATGTTCATGGTGCTCTACTCCGGCCTGTCGATCGGCCAGATGCTGGCTGTATTCGCCTACCTGTGGTTCATGATGGGTCCGGTGCAGGAGGTCGTAACGATTCAATATGCCTGGAACAGCGCACATGCCGCACTAACACGCATCAACAGCCTCTTCGACATCAAACTTGAACCCGTCTACCCGCATGAGGAGAATCCCTTCACCGATGGGAAAACTGTCTCCATTACGCTTGAGAACATCAGCTTTGCTTATGGTGATGGCCCCAGGGTTCTGAGAAATCTCTCTCTCTACATTCCCGCCGGGCAAAAAGTCGCCCTTGTCGGCGCCAGCGGCGGCGGGAAAACCACCTTCATACAGATTCTTCTGGGTCTCTATACAGCGGATGAGGGTAAAATACTCTTTGACGGCGTTGCTGTTACGCGCATCGGTCTCGATATTGTGCGTGAGAATATCGCGACAGTGCTGCAGCACCCCGCCCTGATGAACGAGAGCGTGCGCTCGAACCTGACGCTTGGGCGTGAGATCGACGATCAACTGCTGTGGAGAGCGCTGGAGATCGCGCAGTTGAAGGAGACCATCGAAGTGCTTGACGACGGTCTGGAAACGCAGATCGGCAACAGGGGCGTGCGTCTTTCAGGGGGGCAGCAGCAGCGTCTGGCCATCGCCCGCATGGTTTTGACAGACCCGTCTGTGGTGATCCTCGATGAGGCGACTTCCGCACTGGATACGACCACGGAAAAACATCTGCATGCGGCGCTGAACAAGTTTCTGCAGGGGAAAACGACGATTATAGTCGCCCACCGCCTGAGTGCAGTAAAGCACGCCGACCGCGTACTGGTTTTTGAAGATGGCCGCATCGTCGAAGATGGCGCGCACCAGCAACTGCTCAACCGGGACGGGCTCTACAACTCACTGTACGGCTCGCAGGGGTAAATAATGAGGACTTAGGGCTGAGGACTGGGGACTTAGGACTGGGGACTTAGGACTGGGGACTGAGGGGTGAGGGCTGAGGAGTGAGTGAAAAGACACACACCACGGGGACTCTGGCAAAACTCCGTGCATGTGAATAAAATGCTATCGCATTTAATCGTGGTCAGAAGACCACTCCTACATCTGACGTCACATAGAACCGTAGGAGCGGTCTTCTGACCGCGAAATGCACTCCCACATCTGACGTCACATAGAAGCGTAGGAGCGGTCTTCTGACCGCGAAATGCACGGACTTTTTGAGAAGTTACTATTTTCGTCTGTAAGTGGTTGATTCCATAGATTCCGGCCTTCGCCGGAATAACGTATTTTTGAGTTTTTCAAAAGGCTCACTTTAGAAGGTTTATTATGCACGACGAAACAACCCCGGCGTTTGAACCCTCGACGAGAGTGGTGATACTGCTTATCGCGACAGCTTATCTCTTCAGTATCGCCATGCGTATGATCTGGGTCTACCAGATGCGGGACGTCTCTGCTTATCACTGGGGCGGAGAGTTGATGCTCAACACCAACGACGGCTATTTCTGGGCCAGCGGGGCACAGGGAGTTCTCGAGGGGCTGCATCAATACAACCCGAGATTGCCTGACTGGCTCGACCACGGCGTGATCTTCTTTACAGTTGCCGCGGCGAAGATCCTGCCATTCTCGCTTGATACGGTCATTCTCTACATGCCCGCAGCAGTAGCCGGACTCGTAGTGATTCCCGTAATCCTGATCGGGAGGCTCTATAACTTTACCCTTGCAAGCTACGTGGCGGCGCTGATCGCCTCTATCGCATGGTCATACTACAACCGCACAATGGTCGGCTATTACGATACCGACATGTTCTCTGTGATGGCGCCGATGTTCATCCTCTACTTTCTGCTTCGCACCATCGAGCATGAGAACCTGAATAACGCGCTTGCAAGTGCGCTGCTTATTTTTGCCTACCCGTTTTTATATAATGCCGGGCTGTCAATGGTCTATGCAATGGGTCTGCTCTATATGCTCTATATGGTGATCTTTCACCGTGAAGAGGATTTCACCTACCACTCCATCATGTTGATATCAGTGGCGCTTATCGGAGTAGCCTGGTTTGTAAAACTGCCGCTGATCATTGCTCTTTATGTTATTTTCAGGCGCGTTGCTCTCGATCGGCGGATATTGCTGATCGCCTCGGCCGTCTATGTTCTTCTATTTCTCTTTAGCAGCAACATCTTTGATCAGGTATGGGGCAAGTTCTCCGCCTATTTATTCCATGGGGTCGATGAAAGCGGGCTCAGGTTCTTTGGAGTGTTGCAGACCGTGCAAGAGGCGGAGACCATCCCTTTCGAGACGATGGCGACCCGCATCAGCGGCTCGATCCCGGGTGTGGTCGCAGCTTTGGCTGGCTATGTGCTGCTGGTTATTCGCCATCGTGCTTTTATTCTTGCCCTGCCGCTTATCGCTATAGGCGTCTTTTCGCTGTGGGGCGGATTGCGCTTTACCGTTTACGCTGTCCCGATCGCAGCGATCAGCGCGGTCTACCTCTTCCGTGTGATCGCCCCCTGTATTAAAATCCCGATGGCCGGATACATGCTGCCTGCCCTGCTTGGTTCCGCCATGCTCTATCCGAATATTATGCATATCATCGATTACAAGGCGCCTACCACATTCAACAACCGGGAAGTCAAGGTCCTCGATGCGCTCAAGGAAAAAGGCAGCAGCAGGGACTATATCCTGGCGTGGTGGGATTACGGATATCCCATTTGGTACTATGGGCAAAAGAATACGCTCATCGATGGGGGCAAACAC
>JAUVEG010000260.1 GCA_030594925.1 Gammaproteobacteria bacterium | reverse complement strand
CGTTAAACGCATGGTGCTGCCGCCAAGCACCTCCGCCATACGTCCTGATACCGATGAGCCGTCAGGCTTTACTCCCCTGTCAAAAAAATTGAACAGGTCATGCAGTTTCCAGACGCCAATACCTGTGTTTCTGTCCGGAGTAATATTTGGGACCGGTATGCCTCCAGGGCCCTTGCGGTTGCCGGCCAGATGACGGGACCTATTCATGCCGCCAAGCATGCCGCGCGGCGTATGGCACTCGCCGCAATGACCCAGCGCATTCGCCAGGTAGGCGCCACGGTTCCATTCACGGGTTTTTGAGCGATCCGGTTTGTAGGGGCCGGGCCTGAAATTGGCGGCTTTCCAGCGTCCAACCAGCGCACGCGAATTGAAAAGAGGCCGCAACTTATGCGGCTTGTTTTTCACTGCATATGCAGGCTGTGTCATTAGATATGCATACAGGGCATGCATATCCTCGCGCGTCATGCCGGTAAATGAAGTATATGGAAAGGCGGGGAAAAGGTGTTGATTCTTGCGGTTTCGTCCGTGGCGCAAAGCGCGTACAAACTCCTCTTCACTCCAGGCGCCGATGCCATATTTTTTGTGCGGCGTAATATTGGGAGAGTAAAAAGTACCAAAGGGCGTTTCAATGGGGCGTCCGCCTGTCAGCGGCTTGACACCCGCATGACAGGAGCCGCAGCCTGCTGCATTGAAGATATAGTGTCCGCGCTCGACAAGGGCTCTGTCAGCCCATGAACTCGTGGCACTGAAAAGCAACCCGGGCAGCAGAAGTAAAAGAGATAACTTTTTCATAACGGCATTTTCCTTTGTTTTACTAGCGAGACCGAATCCCAAACTGACGAGACATGAAGATCTTATTAGTCTCTCGCCAAGACGCAGAGACGCAAAGGTTTTTTCTTGGCGGGCTTTGCGTCTTGGCGAGAGTAATGATGGAAGTTTGAATTCACATGTAAAGATATTGGCCTCTCAAAAATTTACAACTGGCCTTTTATTTTATTTCTTAGATGAATACTACAACATTTATGCTTCATCATGATGGTCGTAGTCAAAACTTTTCATGGCATCCGCTCAATCCAGCTTAGAATAGAAGCATCTATCCACAACGCTGCTTATCATCATGAGAACCCTGACGCTCGTCCGCCATGCCAAATCCAGCTGGAATCATCCGGGGCTTGCAGATTTTCAGCGCCCGCTGAACAAACGTGGAGAGCGTGACGCACCCCGAATGGGGAGCCGCCTGGCCACACGCAATATCAAGCCGCAGATGATCCTCTCCAGTCCGGCAGTGCGCGCATTGACGACCGCGAAAGTGATCGCCTCTGCAGTTGGTTATGAAGCAACAGGGATCATCACTGATGAGAGGATTTTCCATGCATACAGTGACCAGCTGCTGGAGGTGATCCGGGGTTTTGACGCGTCACTTCATCATCTCATGCTGGTAGGGCACAATCCCGGTCTGACAAACCTGGTCGAGCAGCTGGCGCATGCAGGTATATCGAATATCCCCACCTGCGGCATCGTCATGTTGGGCTTTTCGGTTGATCACTGGCGTGATGTGAGTGACTGCGCCGGCGAGATGCTGCTATTTGATTATCCGAAGAACATTACCCCCGTGTAACTCCCCGCTGGCAGCGTGCTTATGAGGCCATAGGAGATCAGAAATAAATTAACCACAGATAACTACAGATGCGCACAGATATAAAAAAAAATATCTTGTAACTATTCAGCACTTTCGGGACCGTCACTGCTATTTTGCGCTTTATTGAAGATGCTGAATAGTTACAAGATATTTTGAGCCTCTTAAATCTGTGTTTATCAGTGTGCATCTGTGGTTAAAAATCAGAAAACCGGATGCTTTAGCAACGAACACTCCTCACGTCAACAATAATAAAATATCTATATTTAACTGTCTTCTATAACTTTTTTGAGAAATATCATGTTGACTCCTGGAGCAATACAGGCGAGCATATAAGCATATTCTAATATTTCATGTCGGGAGTTTTACATGAAGAGTAGAAATCTCATTATACGCTTGTTACTGACGACCCTGCTGCTGGTTAGCGGCATAGCAACGGCTGTAGCTGCCGAGCCGGAACTCTGCACCCCTTTCCGTGACGGCAAGGTCAAGCAGTCCGTGCTTGCCGTCATGCTCGAGGCAGCGAAAATTGGCAATCTCTATCGCATTCAACCTGCAACTTCGGAGGTGGGATTCTGTATCGACAGCAAATTTCAGCAGATCAAGGGGAGTTTCAAGGATATCAAGGGTGGAATCGCCCTGGAGTCCAGTGCTAATAACAATGGTCAGGCGCTGCTCACCATCAAGACGGCCAGCGTATCGACCTCGAGCAGTCTGGTTGAGAATGTCATCAAAAGTGACGCATTCTTTGATATCGAAAACTATCCGGAAATTCTTTTTATCAGCACCGGTTTTGAGTGGAAAAGTGAAACCAAAGGCGTTCTGAAGGGCGATCTCACGCTTCGTGGCGTCACCAAACCGGTCACTTTCAATGTGGTGCTGAGTGACGTCAAGGGGAACAAGGTTGGCAACAGCGACACGATCCTGGTGAAGATTACCACCTCCATCAAGCGCGCAGATTTTGGCATGGATGCAATGACTTTGATGGTCAGCGATACCGTCAAGCTGTGCATGAGTGTGCAGGCGAAAAGTCACATCGCCGGACGATAAATCGAATCCCAGGAGCCTCTCCAGGAATAGGGGCCGCAGCAATAAGCAGAGCGCATCTTCACCTTCCCATACGGCGCAATGCCCGTTGGTTATTGACGCCCTACAGAGTGTTGTCATTGCGAGGGGAGTGGAACGAGAACAAATACCCTCTCCCAATGGGAGAGGGTTAGGGTGAGGGGGGTTTTCTAATGCCAGGAAAAAAAGGATCCGCTGTCAGCTCTCTGTTGCCCTTTTCGCACTCTTCGCCGCTGCTCTTTCAGCTTTTTCCGCTCCTGTACAAGCCTTCTCCTCTCATCTTCATCCGTCCAGGCCCCGGGCAACCCCTGGTCAATACTGACGACAGTATCACCGATAGTGACAAAGTTCTTATACAGCCAGCGGGCGTCATCAACAGCCATGCGAACGCAGCCGTGGCTCGCATGGTAGCCGGGAACCTTGGAAGATCCATGCATGGCGTATCCACCGTCGTAGAACATGCAGTAGGGCATCTTGGCGCCGCCCTT
>JAUVEG010000069.1 GCA_030594925.1 Gammaproteobacteria bacterium | reverse complement strand
TTGATAATACCCCTGCCGCAACTATTATTCTCTAAAGTTTTTTGCAATCGCCAGAAAATCATCCGCCATCACTCCCGGATCATGGGGCGGGCTAAACAAGGCATGATATTGCCCCTGCGGATCTATGAGTATGATTGAAGTAGAGTGATCCATGACGTAACCCATGGCGCTCTTTTCCGTTACCACTTTTGCATAGAGAATTCCCAGTGGCTGCGTGAGTCTCTTGAGTTCACTGTCATCCCCTGTCACCCCCAGAAATGAAGGTTCGAAATAATCGATATACTCCGCCAGCCTTTGCAGGCTGTCCCGCTCAGGGTCGATGGAAATGAAGGCCACCTGGTATCGGGTCGATTCCCTGGCAGGCAGCAACTGTTTATCCATAGCGCCGAGCATGGCGAGGGTTGTCGGACAGATGTCTGGGCAATGCGTATAACCAAAATTGAGAAATGTCCAGTGCCCCTGCAGGGTTTCATTGGTGAACGGCCGGCCATGCTGATCTGTGAGCGAGAAAGGTGGCAAAGTTTTCAGTTGCGGAAGCAGCGTGGCGCTTTGAGTCTGAATGACACTCTGTGGTCGCGGCGCCTCGACCGATACCGGAAATTGCCGCCAGATCAGGAACCCCGTAATAAATGCCAGCATACTGACAAGAATGATAGCGAGTTTTTTTCCGCCACTGTGTTTGGATGAAATGAGTTGTTCATTCATGAGATCGTGTAAACCAGAAAATTGAAATGAGTGTGAGCAACAGCAGCGCCGCCACTCCATTGTGCGCGACTGCCACCGGCAGCGGCAGATGTCCCAGCACATTGGTGATCCCCAGGGCGATCTGCAGCAGCAGTACGCCCGACAGCAACATGCCAGACTTGCGCAGCGTGGATGACTCTGTGCGCAGCAGACGAAATGACAGCAAACCGACAATAACAAGCGTGATCACAGCGCCCATGCGATGCACCATGTGAATGGCGGTTCTCGCATCGAGATCCAGCACGCCGAATTCATAATTCACGCCTAATCCCCGCCAGATGACAAAGCCCTCCCTGAAATCCATTGTTGGCCACCACTCTCCGGCATAGCAGGTTGGGAACTCAACACAGCCCAGCGCCGCATAATTGGTGCTGGTCCAGCCACCCAAAGTGATTTGCAAAACCACCACGACCAGGGAAATGACGAGCAGTTTGCGCTCCCGCGCGGGCACGTGGTTCGAGCCGGCAGATGTGGCGGCAGCAGGCTTGAGCTGCAGCACCAGTAGCCACAGCAGCACAAGGGTAGCAAATCCCCCCAGCAGGTGTGCAGTGACGATCGCCGGTTTGACCAGCAGGGTGACGGTCCACATACCCAGCGCCGCCTGGAAGATCACCAGCAGCAATAATATCGAGGGAAGCAGCAGGGGTTGATGATCCTGTTTGCGATGTCGCCAGGCGATGACTGCCAGCAGCAAAATCGCAACACCGAGAGTGCCCGCCAGATAGCGGTGAATCATCTCCTTCCAGGCTTTGCCACTATCCAGCGGTCGCCCGCTAAAACTGGCATCGATCATAGTTTGATCTGCCGGAGCCACCATCTTTCCATAACAGCCGGGCCAGTCCGGGCAGCCAAGTCCTGCATCGGAGAGGCGCACATAAGCGCCAATCAGGATGACGCAGAAAGCAAGCACAAATGTGAACAACGCCAGCCTGTACTGTGTTTGAAGGGGTTGCATTTTCACCGCCGGCATGGGAGGCTCTGCGAAATAAAAATGCGAGACATCACATGAACAGACTGACTGACAGGGATAGCATCGACTTCGAACCAATTGCTGCACTCGACACCCGTTACCCGATTCGCTGGCTGCAGCTCGGCGTACTCTCCCTGGGTCTGGCTGGCCTGTTTGCCATACTGCTGGTGCTGTCGCGTATGCCGGGAAGCGACGCATTTTTTCCATGGGTTGACTTTTTCCGCACTGCGCTGGTGGTGCATGTCGATCAGTCTGTGCTGATCTGGTTTCTTGCCATGGCCGGCATGGTCTCGAGCCTGGTGATACCCGCTGATGCCGGGCTGCAGTCGTGGCAGAGAATCGCCTTTGGGCTGGCGCTTGCCGGCACCCTGGGTATCGCCCTGTCCGCTTTTATCGGTGACGGTGCACCCTTGATGAACAACTATGTGCCGGTGCTGCAAAGACCCTTCTTTTTTGCATCGCTCGGCCTCTTTGGCATGGGCATCCTTGTACAGTCGCTGATGACGCTCTACAGTTGCAGAAACTCCATTGCTTTCGGCAGCAGTGTGCGCCTGCCGGATATCGCCGCCTTGACCATCTCTTTTGCTGTCATCATCTCCCTGCTTGCACTGCTCATCGCCTGGATTCAGATACCGTCCGGTGTCGAGGGGCAGGGCTACTACGAATACCTCTTCTGGGGGGCAGGCCATACTCTGCAGTTTGCCTACACACAATTGCTGTTGCTGGCGTGGCTGCTGCTGGCGTTGCGCAGTGGTGTGACGACACCGGTAAGCGCCCGCTGGATCAAGTGGCTGCTGTTGCTGGGGGTCGCGCCGGTGTTGCTGACGCCGCTCATCTATCTGCTCTATGACACGCTCACCATCGAATCCCGTACAGCCTTTATCCGCATGATGCAGTTTGGCGGCGGCATTGCCGCTATTCCTGTAGGCGCGCTCATTGTGACTGGATTGCTGAGAGCTGGGAAAGCGGACGAAACCAGCCGCCCGTTGCGGCGCTCGCTGTGGATGTCGCTGCTGCTGTTTTTCTCCGGCGGGTTTATCGCGCTGTTGATCTCCGGCGTGAACACCATTATTCCAGCCCACTACCACGGCTCCATCGTCGGCGTGACCCTGGCATTGATGGGACTGGCTTACCTGCTGCTGCCGAAGCTGGGATATGCCCCCGTCAAGGGTCGCCTTGCAGATCTCCAGCCGTGGATCTATGGTGTCGGACAAATGCTGCATATCAGCGGCCTGGCCGTCTCCGGCGCCATGGGGATTCAACGCAAGACCAGCGGCGCGGCCCAGGGACTCGACAGCCTGGCGGCCAAAGCCGCGATGGGAGTGATGGGAGTGGGAGGTTTGCTGGCGGTGATCGGTGGAATCCTGTTTGTGTGGATCATGTTGCGGGCATTCCTGAAGGGCAAACAGCCTGTTGTCAATCATGTAACTCTTGAAAATAATTAAGTAATTTCGGCATCCTTCATGACAAGTTTACAGTTTGTCATCTCGACGAAGGAGAGATCTTTATGCTCTGTGCGGCAAGATCCCTCGACGTTCGTACCTCTCTTCCCTCGGGATGACAAGGAAAAGTGTAAACTCCTTTCAAGGCATGATGAAAGACTGCTTCATTGATTGCATAGCGAGACCAGGTCTCAGACTGACGAAGCATGAAAAAATTCATTTTCTCTCGCAAAGACGCAAAGGTCGCCAAGAAAAATCTTTGCGATCATTGCGCCTTGGCGAGATTCATTTTTAAAATTTGATTCATTTGTAAAGATGTTGGCCACTCAAGAATTCTATTCTCAGCCTGCCATGCCCGGCAGCAGCATCACCAGGTAGTGATCGGCCAGCAATAGTGTAAACAGCAGGCTGAGATAGAAAATCGAGTAACCGAAAGTCTTCATGGCGTGCTGCTTGCCTTCGCTGCACAACAATCTCACTGCGTGATAGATAAAACCGCCACCGAGCAACAGCGCACCGCTCAGGTAGAGGTAACCGCTCATGTGAATGATGAAAGGCAGCAGCGACACGGCCAGCAGCATCACTGCGTAGATCAGCACCTGCTGCTTGGTGAAGTCATTGCCATGGGTTACCGGCAGCATGGGCACATTGGCCCTGGCGTATTCCTCGCGGCGATGGATCGCCAGGGGCCAGAAGTGCGGCGGAGTCCACACGAAAATAATCAGCAGCAGCAGAAAGGCTTCGGTGGTGACCTCACCGGTGATCGCAACCCAGCCAAGCAGCGGCGGTGCGGCGCCGGCCAGTCCGCCCCAAACGATATTTTGCGGGGTGCTGCGCTTGAGATAGAGGGTATAGATCACCGCATAACCAATCAACGCACTAAATGTCAGCAACGCGGTCAGCGGATTGACCAGCAGGTAGAGGGTGAGCATGGAGACAACACCCAGCAACAGGGCAAAACCGATTGCATGGGAGGTGTCCATGTGACCGCTGGGGAACGGACGCAAATTGGTGCGATCCATCAGTGCATCGATGCGCTGGTCGATAATATGGTTGACCACGGCGCCACAGGCTGCAGCAAGCGAAATGCCAATCAGTCCGAACAGCAGGGGTTGCCAGGGAGCCATTCCCTGTGTAGAGAGCAGCATTCCCACCAGTGCAGTAAAGGCGATCAGCAGCACCACCTTGGGTTTTGCCATTTCATAGTAGTCATTCCAGGAGTAGCTGCTTGTCTCTCCCAGGGTTAATTCACCGGTGGCCATACTGCCCTCCCTGCGCCCAGCTTTGCGAGGCTTTGAGTAATTTTTCCAGATCCTGAAGAATCTGTTTCGAGGTGATTTGCGACATATCATGCACCATCATAAGATCGGCCCGGGGGTCGATAAGAAAGAGTGAGTTTTCAATTGTTGCCGGCGCAACCGCGAACAACTCCCTGATCGCCGGCCCGTCAGCACTATCGGCAATAGCGAGACGAGTTCCTTCCAGTCCATCCAGGGAAGGCAATTCCGGCTTGCCGGCCGCATCCGGAAGCAGGATCAACAGGCGTTCTATACGCTGACGATTGGCGGCCATGGCGCGGCGAATCTGGCGCACCTTGATCAATTGCTCGATGCACGGTTCATCACATCGGCCCTCGGCCACTACTGTCATGGCCCACTGATCCTTGAACGGACTCCAGTCGAAGGGGCCGTTTGCAGGCGTTTGCAGGGTCAGCGCCGCCACCGGCCTGGGCGGATCGATCAGAGCGCCGTGATTGGTTCTGCCCTGCGGAAGCCATTGCGGATTGAAGTAAAAAATCCATGCCGCGACGGCTGGCAGGGCAAACAGCAGGATCAGCATCCACAATTGCCACATATTGCTTTTTCTGTTTTGGGTCTGTTCCCGTGTCATCATTCGTCATCTCCTGTGGTAGATCTCCTGGTGATGGAGAGGCGCAACCAGATCGCCACTACAATCAGGGCAAAGGCAAACCACTGTATGGCATAGCCAATGTGCATGGCGTCATCCACCTGCGGCCGGGGCCATCGACGTATCAAGCCGCTGGCATCATCCGCTGCCTGTAAAATCAAGAAAGGCTGGATCTCCAGGCCGGACCAGCTGGAGTAGTTTCCCAGGGTCAGATAGGGCCAGTGCGGTGTTGCATCAGTCTGCTCGAGATTGAGTTTGAGTTCGAGTGCAGGGGGCAAAGGGATGCTCACCTCCCCTTCGATGATCACCTCAGCCTGCACAGATGGGATATCCGCCGGCAGGGCCTCTCCCTGCCCGGGTATCCAGCCGCGATTGACCAGTACGACTTCCCCGCTATCGGTACGCAGCGGCGTGATGACATGAAAGCCGCTTTTGCCCCGATACTTTCGGTTTTCGATAAGAACCGTCTTGTCAGCCAGGAATCTTCCTGCAGCAGTTATTTTGCGAAACTGCAGCTGCCGTGCTTCCGGCAGGTGATTGCTAAACGGCAGCAGCGGCAGTTTGCGGCGCATCTCCAGGGAGGTGGCAATGTTGCGTTTTTGTTCTGCCCGGTCGAGCTGCCACACACCCAGTCCAATAAATAGCGGCGCGAGTATAACCACAATAGCTGTAGGGATAGCATGAATCTGGAATTGGAGTGAGCTATTGGCCATACTGAATATACTGAACTATACTCATTGAAGAGTAGCGCTTGTTTAAGCGCCTGAATACAAGTCTGTGTACCAGGCCGGAGGAAACACGATGGATCTCATGCTCAAAATACCAGTCATATTACTGCTCGCTTTCATTCTTTTTTCACTCTTTGAAGGCATGTACTATCTCGCCAAAGACGATGGCAAGGATGATAAAACCCGGGTAGTGCGCGCACTAACGGTCAGGATCGTGTTATCGCTGGTACTGTTTTCCATTCTCATTGGCGGATATTTCCTGGGTTGGATCGAACCACACGGCGTGACTTAGTCGTTGTCAGAAAATAACTTCCCAATCCTGCTTCCAGCAGATTTATTGAGACGAGCTGTAGGCTGTATGAAATTTTTGTATCAGATCTACAAAATAAGAGATGATGCATTTTTAAAACCAGTAAACAAAGATAAACAATCCCAGCCACACGACATCCACGAAATGCCAGTACCATGCAACCGCCTCAAAGGCGAAGTGGTTGTGAGCGCTGAAGTGGCTCTTCATGGCGCGGCCGAGAATCGCTATCAGCATGATGGCGCCCATGGTCACATGGAAGCCATGAAACCCGGTCAACATGTAGAAGGTCGAGCCATAACCGCCTGACCCCAGGGTCAGATTGAGTTCGGAATAGGCATGGATGTATTCATAAGCCTGCAGTACAACAAACAACAAGCCAAGAAAAATGGTGGCCGCCAGTCCCCGCACCAGCTGTTTTTGATTGTCCAGCTTTAGCCCCCAGTGCGCCCATGTAAGCGTGGCGCCACTGGTGAGCAGCAGCAGTGTGTTGATTGCCGGGATTCCCCAGGGACCCATAGGCGTATATTCACCACCCATCGCTGCGGGTCCGCTGGATGGCCAGGTGGCGTCGAAAGCGCCACCATAGAGGAATTCGTTGGAGGGTCCGAGATAGCCCTCTCCGCCCAACCAGGGCAGCGCGATCATGCGAATATAAAACAGGGCCCCAAAAAAGCTCATGAAGAAGAACACTTCTGAAGCGATGAACCACAGCATCCCCATGCGAAAGGATCTGTCCACCTGCTTGTTATAACGGTCATTGAGATT
>JAUVEG010000211.1 GCA_030594925.1 Gammaproteobacteria bacterium | reverse complement strand
CTGCAGTGGATTTGATCTCTGCCATGAAGGCGCTCTCCTGGCGTAAAATGGCGAAGGCCCAGGAGGCGTCGATGCCGCGCTGCTGTGCATATTGTTCAATCAGTTCACGGTGTGCGAGCGGAAAACGCATCTCCATATCATCCCAGGAGTCGGCTTTGGCAAGCGTGAAGATGGCGCGGTCGAGCATTCCCCACTCGTTATAAACGACAGCGGCTGTCTGCATTGCGGGTGCGTCCATCAGTTGCATCTGCTGGCGCCACTCACGCCGTAAATCAACATTGCGCCCAAGTTGTTGCAACTCACGCATGCGCAGCATCGCCGCATCTCTTTTCATGCGGCTGATTTCAGTGTCGCTTGCCGTTATTTCCCCGTGTGCAAATTTGTAGGGAGCCGGGATATGATCACTGGCCAGATAAGCGTAGAAACTGCGGTCTCCTGCAACCTTGCTGAAGAGTGCTGCAGCGGCTGCTGTATAGCCCGTTTGTTCCAGCGCCCGCGCTTTCCAGTATCGCCACAGCTGCTGCCGTCCAAGCTCGTCAGGCATTGCATCGACCCAGGTGAGCAGTTGTTTCCAATCCTGGCGCAGCAGTGCTGCACGCAGACGCGCCTGCAGCAGCATGGGATGGTTTGAGCAGTTTCCGGTTTCGAGATAAAAAGAGTAGATGTTTTTGCCCGCTTCTGTGTAGAGAGCCTGCGCCAGGCCCTGGTCGATTTCGCATCGATCATCAGCAGAAAACTCACTCTTTTTCAGCAATTGCTTCCAGCGGGAGAGCGCATCTTCAGGATTTTTGTTTCCCAGGCGCCTGAGACCGTAGCCGATGATGGTGGCTTTGAACGGGTGGCTTCCCGGGAGTGAGGAGAGGGCTTTTAATGGATCCTTACGCATATGAATCCAGCGATTGAGCCATTTTTTATCCGTTGCAGAGAGATATTTTCCCAGCAGCCCGGCAAGTTTGACATTGCCGGATTTTATCGCCAGTTCGATACGTCTCCACACCAGGGCGCTCTCCATGTTGCCGGCTTTGCGCCAGCTTTTGAAAACGCTGTCACAGGCTTTGGGGAGCGATTCTCCATGCAGCCATACCTCTTCGGTATGTGAATAGGCGAGGTCGCTGTTGCCTGTATGGATTAGTGCATCGAGGAGGAGGCAGCGGAATTTGTTGCTGTCGTCGCGTTTATCATAATATTTGATGACCTCCTCCCAGCGCCCCTCCGCAGCGAGCCTGCTGAGCCAGCGCCTGCGCAGCAGATAGGCCGGACCGCTGCCGGAGTAGTTCGCCAGAAATTTGGAAACCTCGCTGGATGATGCTGTATTGAGGCGTTTTTTGAGCTCCCTGTATTCAAGATAGGGATAGAGGGGATAATCCTTAAGCTCCGGTTTGAGTGAGTGATAAAGCCCCAGGTTGCCGCGGCTATAGGCCTGTTCCGCTGCAAGAAAGTTACTGCGCTGGGAGGTGGCGGCAGTTGCCGGATTGAGAACCATGAGAGCCAGCAGCAGCGAGTAGAAGTGGTTGTGCATGAGCATTACCTGGCGAGACAAAGTCTCAGGCTAACGAAGCATGAAAGAGATTATTTTCTCTCGCAAAGGCGCAAAGCTTCCGCGTCCTGCTTACGCCCCTGACCTACATCCATGTAGGCCAAGCTCGCCAAGAAAAACCTTTGCGGTCTTGGCGTCTTGGCGAGAGTTATTATAATAATTTGATTTATTTGTAATGCTATCTGCATACCCACGCAGCTCTGTAGGGCGGTATAAGCGGTAGCGCATCCCGCCATGATGCAGCTTGCATCTTGCCCATTTCTTAATTATTTTCCGAAGAGTTATTGCCTGTGCGTATCATCACGGCGGTATTCACCTTCGATGATATAGTGTTCCTGTTTGCTGCTCTGCATATCGACATTGACGGCGGTCATGTTACCACGGCGTTTCAGCCAGTTGAGGATCAGCCAGCGTCTCAATGGTGGAATCAGCAGCAGGAAGCCGAGGGTGTCTGTGATAAATCCCGGCAACAGCAGCAACACGCCGATCAGTAAAAGCAGTACGCCTTCCATCATCTCAATGGCAGGCGGTTCACCACGGTCAAGCTGTTCGCGTACGCGGAACATCACCGCAAGACCCTGATGGCGCACCATCCAGCCTCCGACCAGCGCAGTCAGGATCACCAGCCAGATCGTCGATAATGCGCCGATTTCGCTGCCAACCTCAATCAGCAGATAGAGTTCCGTGGCGGGAACCAGGACAAAGATCGCAAGCAGTAGTAGAAGGGGCATATTCCGGTTTTCCTGAATGTTGGTTGATGTGCTTATTCTTTATAATTATATCGGTATGGCCGGGGTGTTTTTCAACTCTCTTCTCCGGATATTGTAAGAAAGAGGGGTGTTGTCGGGTCATGTGGCAGTGTGAAAGCGTGGTCAGTTGCCGTCACGGAGTTTTTGAGATGTTTCCAAACGTGGAACCAGAGCTATGAAATTAATGGTTTATTGCACATGCCCTGATAGTAAGGTTGCACACAGGATCGCACGTTCCCTGGTCGAGCAGCGCGTTGCCGCCTGTGTCAATATACTACCGGCGGTGCGCTCAATCTACAGCTGGCAGGATAAAATACATGATGATGCCGAGGTCTTGCTGCTGATCAAAACCGACCGGAATCATTTTCAGGCATTAAGCGATATAATCACCCAAATGCACCCTTACGAAGTGCCCGAGATCATTGGTGTTCCGCTTGAGGCGGGATATCAACCCTATTTAGAGTGGATAGATGCATGTTTAAAAGACCCTTGATGTTGCTGCTGCTGTTGCCCCTGGCGATGGCAATCATGCCTGTATGGGCGGATGACGATGATTTTCTGCGTGCGGACGAAGCATTCAAGCCTTCACTGACCGTTACCGATGGCAACATTCAGGCGCACTGGAAGATTGCCGACGGCTACTACCTCTACCGCGATAAATTCCGCGTCACCAGTGAGACTCCAGATGTGGATCTGGGAGAAGCGCTCTATCCACCTTCTGATACCAAGAGCGATCCCAACTTCGGTGATATCGAGGTTTATCATCATGATGTAACGCTGACTGTACCTGTTGCCAGCAGTGGTGGAGATACCGCGATCAAGCTGACCTACCAGGGGTGCGCGGAGAGCGGTCTCTGCTATCCGCCGCAAAAGAAAACCCTGAATATCACGCTTGCCGCTGCAGAAATTGAAAAAGAGAGAGAGCCTCTTCCACTGCAGGCGCCAATTCTGGGGGGCAAGTCACTCTCCGATGAACTGGGTCTGGGTTTCGGCGGTTTTGATGATGACATATTGCCGGTCAACGAAGCCTTCAAGCTGGGTTCTATCGTCAAAGATGGAAACAGCATCAAGCTGATCTGGGATATTGCCGACGGCATCTACATGTATGCCGATAAAATCAAGCTCGCTGTCGAGGGTGATGCGCAGCTTGGCGACTACAAGTTGCCTGATCCTGAGATTGTGCGCGGTCTCACGCCCGAGGGTGAAGAGGGCGACATTGCTGTCTATCACGGTCGGCTCAATGTCGATGTGCCGCTGCTACGCTCTGCAAAAGAGGCGACATCGATTACGCTGCATGCCGGTTACCAGGGGTGTGCCGAGCAGGGGATCTGCTATCCGCCGCAGAAGGTTGCCCTGCAGCTCGATCTGCCGCCGGTCGAGAAGGTTGACGATATAGACGATG
>JAUVEG010000101.1 GCA_030594925.1 Gammaproteobacteria bacterium | reverse complement strand
TTTACCTACAATCAAAAAGACTTTCGATTCATCCCCCATCTGGCGTTGGTTTAGCACTTTCACAGGAGTGACACTGGCAGCATGAGTTATGAATATTCAGAAGATGGCCTGGTCGAAGCCGCCTCCCAGGAGGTGCTGGAAGCGCTCGGCTGGAGGGTCGAATACGCCTGGACCAGGGAGGCCTTCTCAACCAGGGAAGACCGCAGCGACGGCCTGTTGGGCCGCGCCAATAAAGCCGAAGTGATACTCGTCCGTTACCTGTTGACGGCTTTGCGTGCATTGAACCCCGGTTTGCCGGAGACAGCCTATCAGCAGGCGGTGGATGCGCTGAGCAGCCAGGTAGCGGATAAACATCTGACGGCCATCAACCAGGAGAAGCACGATCTGCTGGTTGAGGGCGTGCCGGTCAGCTACCAGGATGATCGCGGTGTGCTGCAAAAGAAGCAGCTGCGGATGTTCGATTTTGCACATCCCGAGAACAATGATTTCCTCGCCGTGCGCCAGCTGGAGGTGGTGGGCAGGCTCTATCACCGCCGCCCGGACATTGTCGCTTTTGTAAATGGCATTCCATTGGTGTTCTTCGAGCTGAAAGCCCATCACACCGATCTGCGCCATGCCTATGACGACAACCTCAGCGACTACAAAGATACCATCCCTGAAGTTTTGCACTGCAACGCCTTCATCATCCTCAGCAATGGAACCGATGCGCGGGTAGGTACGGTCAGCAGTCCCTACAAGTTCTTTCTGGAGTGGAAGCGCATCGACGAAGGAGATGAGGGCGTTATCAGCCTGGATACGCTGCTGCGGGGAACCTGTGATAAAAGCCGTCTGCTGGATTTGCTGGAGAACTTTTTGCTGTTCGACGGCAGCGGTGATGCGGTGGTGAAACTGATGGCGAAAAACCATCAATACATCGGCGTCAACAAGGTGGTGGACCGCGCCAGCGATTTACACGACCTGAAACAGAAGCTGGGGGTATTCTGGCATACCCAGGGCTCGGGCAAGTCCTACTCCATGGTGTTTATGTGCCAGAAGATTCTGCGCAAGCAGGGCGGCGGCATCACCTTTTTGATCGTGGTGGATCGCTCCGAGCTGGAGAACCAGTTGTACGACACCTTCACCGGTGTGGGCGCGGTGACCGAGAAAGATATCCGCGCAAAAAGCCGCCTGCATTTGCGGGAGCTGTTGGCGGAGAATCATCGCTACGTATTCACCCTGATCCACAAGTTCTCCATCGATCCGAAGCGGGAGAGGGAGTATCCGCTGATTACGCAGCGCGACAACATCATTGTTATCTCCGATGAAGCGCATCGCACCCAGGGCGGCGCATTTGCGCGCAACATGCGCTTCTATGGCATCCCCAATGCCTCCTACCTGGGTTTTACCGGCACGCCGATCATCAAGGAGGAGCTGGAGCTGACCAAAAATATCTTCGGTGAGTATGTCTCGGTGTATGACTTCAAGCGCTCGATCGAGGATGGCGCGACTCTCCCTTTGTATTACCTGAACCGCGGCGAAAAGCTGGAGATCGAGAATCCGGATCTGGATGAACGCATGGCCGAGATCATCAACAATGAAGATCTGGATGATGACCAGCGCCGCAAACTGGAACGGGAATTCAAGCGCGACTATCCGATTCTGACTTCGGAGGATCGGCTCGATGCCATCGCCAGGGATCTGGTGTGGCACTTCAATGATCGAGGCTACCAGGGCAAGGCGATGTTTGTGGCGCTGGACAAGCCAACGGCAGTGCGCATGTATGAGCTGACCATGAAGTATTGGCCGCAGTATATCGCCGAACTAAAGCAGCGCATTGCCGATGCCGATGATGAACAACAGGGCCTGCAGCTGAAACACCATCTGCAGCGGGTCGAAGAGACCGAAGTTTGCGTGGTGGTCAGTCCCGAGCAAAACGAGGTGAAGAAGTTCGCCAGACTGGGGCTGGACATCGAGCAGCACCGCCGCAAGATGGTGAAACGCGACCTGGAAAAGGAGTTCAAGGATAAAGAGAATCCGTTTCGCCTGGCATTCGTCTGCGCCATGTGGATCACCGGCTTTGATGCGCCTTGTGTCTCTACCGTCTATCTGGATAAACCGATCAAGGGCCACACCCTGATGCAGACCATCGCTAGGGCCAATCGGGTGTATGACGATGAAAAAGAGAATGGCCTGATCGTCGACTATGGCAACGTCTACAAGCAGTTGGAAAAGGCCTACTCGGTTTACGGGGAAGGTGGCAGAGGCAAGGGCGCCGGTGCAGAGGGCGGGTCGGAAAATCCGGTAGAAAAACTGCAGGAGATGGCGGTGGAGCTGGAGGCCGCGATTGCCGTGGTAACGGAGTTCCTGCAGGAGGTTCAGTTTGATCTGGAGAGACTCATCAACGCTGACAGCGCCATGGACAGACTGGCGAGAATCACCGAGGCCGGCAATGCGGTGTGTTTGAATGAAACCACGCGCACGCAGTACGAGGTGGCGGCCAGGGATGTGTTCCGTAAATACAAGGCCCTCTATCCGGAGGCGCAGGTCAAACCCTTTACCCGTCAATACAATGCCATCGAGGCAATCTACGCTCTGCTGAACCAGAAGACCCGGTCTGCGGATATCTCCGATGTGATGCGGCGTTTGCAGCAGGAGGTCAATATGAGCGTCAGGCTGGTGAGTGACGAAGTGCGTGATACGGATTATGTCGATCTGAGTAATCTGGACTTCGACAAGCTGCGTGCGGCATTTGCCAGGTCGAATAACAAAAACGCCGTGATGTTTGATCTGCAGGAGGCGATTGAAAAGATTCTGCAGCAGATGGTGCAGCAAAACCCGATTCGCATGGAGTTTTACGACAAGTACAAAAAGATCATCGAGGAGTATAACGCGGGCAAGGATATTCAGGCCGTACAGAAGGCATTTGATGATATCAGCAAGTTCATGGCTGAAGAGATTTCACCTGAAATGGAGCGCGCCCTGCGCGAGGGACTGGACGAGGAGACCCTGGCTATTTATGACCTGCTGCGCAAGCCTGAACTCACGCCCAAAGAGGAGGCCGAGGTTAAAAAGGTCGCCAGGAAAACCCTGCAGACCTTGAAAGCGGAGAAACTGAGGGTGAAACGCTGGAGGGAGAGCATTGAAGTCAGCGCGCAAGTGAAGGTGATGATCGATGATGCTCTACAGTGGCTGCCCAGGGAGCCTTATCCGGACGATGAGCTGGACATCAAGAGCCTGCTGGTTTATCAGCATGTTTATACGAATTATCAGGGCGGCGGATTCAGTTCGTATGGGGCTTTCGAAGACCCTCCTTTTTGAGGAATGTTTTGTGGGTTTGATGTGTGGGGTGAATGTTGGTTGGGATTATAAATTACATCCTTATAATTCACCCTTCGGGTCGCGCGAGGCGCGTTCAATGACAGAGTTGGCATGCGGCGCAATGCGCTTCGCTTATTGTCGCCCTACGGTGCCGGTCTATGTTATTGAGAGTAATGTGGAATACAAATGGCAGGCGTCAATAAGGTCATCCTGGTGGGAAATATGGGCATGGCTTGCTATAATCAAAAAATGAGTAAAACGAACAGCACACAATCTGCCTCTGTTATACGACTAGGCAAACCTGATGCCGAAGAGCGCATTCGTCAATCCAACGCGAATGTCCGCCTGGAGGGGTTAACACCCAATCCCAAAACTCAACCACTGATTCTGGCAATGGCTAAAGGTTCACTTGAACCTGAGTCGGTTATCAAGGAGATTTGCTCCTGGTATGCCCGTTGAACCTGAGACTTATCCCGGCTCCAATGTGTTTATCAACAAGCTTGATATACGAGACCCTAAGATTCTCAATGAGGCCGAAGCCAGCCTGACATGGGCGCGAACTGAAGCATATCGTGATAGCCCAGCCTCAGGACGCTTTGATCTCGAACATCTGCGCCAAATTCATCATACCTTATTCCAGGACTTGTACGCATGGGCGGGTGAACTCCGTAGCTATGATACGCGCAAGGGTATTTGTGAATTCACGCCAGCAAAACAGATCGCTCACTACTCCGGGAAAGTCTATAGCGCTCTGGCAGAAGAAAATTATCTTCAGAAACTGAAACATGATGCGTTTATTCATCGTCTCGCCTATTACTACGATATGACCAATCGGCTCCATCCATTTCCTGAAGGGAATGGCCGCACGCAACGTCTATTCATCGAACATTTGGCTTCGCTCTCTGGATATTCAATTAACTGGGCATTAATCCACCAATGGGAAATTGAGTCTACTGCAGAACTCTCATTTCAGGGAGACAAAGAACCGCTATTCAGAATGTTTGAACGGATTGTCTTCAAAATGCCATAAAAGCTTTATTTGCGTTTAAATAGCAGGGCTCCGAGTTTTAAGGATTGAACCACAGAGGGTCGCGCGAGGCGCGTTCAATTTTGCTCCGGGAAAAATTAGTGCCGCGCTGCGCTCGCAATGACGGGAGAGACGCCACTGATGCTGTCAATGCAAATTGGAAGTGGGATCCGAAGAGTACTGTATCTCGATAAAGTGGTTTGTTCTCGCCAAATCGAAATGCTCCGGATCAAACGCTTCTCCGATCCATTCATGCATTTCATCGAACTCTTCGTGGGTAGGATCCGCAAGTATCTCTAAAAGTGACTGGTAACCCCTAGGGCCGCCACAATCCTCCGGCGGGCAGGCGCGTTTACCTTTGATGCACTTTGCAATTGGGACTTGCTTGTCGAACGGGAGAATTTTTTCGAGTACGATTTTGTGCCGCCAGCTATCTCCGAAATCGTATTCGTAGACGAATGAATCCTTCTCCTGTTGCAGCAGATCAGAGAGAGAGTATTTGCCTTCCGGTTTCGATTGTATGTCGAGGTCAAAGGGATCCTCTTGCGCTGACGCCATTTCATACAGCAGGCCACCCTGCTCAAACAGGTGCAAATGTGAGTTAGTCCATCCCATCGCATCCTGCAAAACCTGGTGAAAGCTGTCGAGTTTCATATCGCTGTTCACCAGCAGCCGGCGCCAGATGGGCGGACGGATATCCATGAGAGTGGCTTTGACCTGGTAGGTCCGGGTTGATTGTTTTGGCATATTTGACGACTTCAATTGGGTGGATTAAATGACCTATAATGTATAAGGTTGAGTACTCAGTACGTAACTTCTCAATAATTGCGTGCATTTTCAATAAAATCCCCCTCAATCCCCCTTTAACAAAGGGGGAAGTTTGTATGCTGCACGGGATTATTGAGTTGTTACCTCAGTACTCACGCCTCAGTCCTCATCCCTATCCATCAAGCTGTTCGAGAATGTTCCTGGCGACGGTGACCTGCTCCTCGTTACCCTCTGCCAGCACTTCGTAGAGCAGCTTACGGGCTTCATCGAGCTTCTCTTCATCACGCAGGGTCATGACGCGTTGCAGTTTGGAGTCGACGACATCTTCGATAATGGCGACGGCATCTTCATCGTCGTCATCGTCAAACTCCTCATCCATATAGCTGTCGTCGTCATCGTCGTCTTCAACAGGCGTTTCGCTGGATTCTGATGCAGCTTCTTCAAGCTCCTCTTCTGCTTCGATGCGATCGAGCTCCGCCTCCATCTCGGCATCTGTCGGCGCCACATAGTCATCCGGATAGGCTGTTGATGCAGCTGATGCTTCACTCTCCACAT
>JAUVEG010000227.1 GCA_030594925.1 Gammaproteobacteria bacterium | reverse complement strand
CTCCCCATGGGGTCATGGGCATAAGGGTGATCACCATAGAGTTGTTGATAGAAAGCAATCGAGGCGGTGCTGGATGGCGACTCTTTCTGCTTCTCCAGAGCCACATTGATCTGCTTCTTGCGCCGCTCGATCGCCTCTTCGGGGAAAGATGGCGTCGAAAGCACCTGCTGCAGGGTCTCCAGGCTTGAATCCAGCACCTCTTTGTCGGTCAGGGTGCGCAGTGAAATGATACCCATATCACGCAGCGAGGTTGCCGAAAAGCTTGCGCCGACATCTTCAAAGCGTTCCGCCAGTTGATCGGCATTCCACTCACCCGCCCCATCTGACAACAGCGTGCTCACAATCGAGGCAATTCCCGGCTTGCCATTGTCACGCGCACTGCCGGCGTCAAAAACCAGGCGCACATCGAGCATGGGGATCGAGTGCGCTTCGACAAACATCACCTTTGCGCCATTACTGGTATTCCAGCTCTTGATCAGCGGAGCGGCAAACACTGTAGTCGTTGACATCAGTAATATGAGTAGTGTGAGCAGAATCCTGGTGAGACCAGGCCTCTGAGTGTCCGGGCATGAAAAAAACATTTTCTCTCGCCAAGACGCAAAGACCGCAAAGAATTTTCTTGGCGAGCTTGGCCTACATGGATGTAGGTCAGGGGCGTGAGCAGGAACGCGGAAGCTTTGCGCCTTGGCGAGAGTCACTTTTGAAATTTCACTCATTTGTAAAGATACTGGCGACTCAATAATCCTAATGTGCATGAGCAGCTCCTCCCATCTGTTGCGAACGCTGCTGTTTAAGCGTCTGCTCCTCATCCATTGGCTGCGGATCAAGCATCGCCACCGTCCTGTTTTCGGCGACTAAATAGCGTTTTGCAACACTCTGGATCTGCTGCGGGGTTACTGCTTTGAGTTTTTCGATTTCAGTGTCACTCATACGCCAGTCAAGACCAACTGTCTCCAGCTTTCCCAGCTGCATCGCCTGGTAGAAGACCGAATCCCGCTCATAGACCTTCGATGCGACAGTCTGGGTGATCACACGTTTCAACTCTGACTCGTCGACCAGTTCATTTTTCAACTTCTCGACCTCGGAGAGGAGCGCCTCTTCAAGCGCCGTGATCTCCTTGCCCTCGCCTGGAATCCCTTCAAAAATCATCATACTGGAGAGGCGTGCATGCATGTTATAACCGAGTCCGGCGGTGGCTGCGACACGCGAACCACGCACCAGTTCACGGCTGAACCTGGCGCTCTGGCCACCATCGAGAATCGCCGCAAGGATCTCCAGAGCATAGGGTTCCCATGCCTTCTCTTTCTCTGCCGTTGCAATCGTCGGGGTCTTGTAGCCCATCAGCAGATAGGGCTGTCGCGCAGGCGCCTTGACTTGCAGGCGCACCACACCCTGCTGCTTCGGCTCGACAGAGGGTTTGACCGGACGCAGCGGCTGCCTGGGAATTTTTCCAAAGGTGGCATCGACCATTGCCTTGATCTTTTGCGGATCGACATCGCCAACGACGACCAGAGTGGCATTGTTGGGGGCATACCAGCGTGAGTACCACTCCTGCAGATCCTCGATAACCAGGTTTTCAAGATCCGAGCGCCAGCCAATGACGGGATGGCGATAGGGCAGCACGCGATAGGCGACTGCCTGGAATTGTTCGTATGTCAGCGACGTGGGTTTGTCATCTGTGCGCAAGCGGCGCTCTTCAATGACCACCTGAACCTCCTTTTTGAACTCCTTCGGATCGAGCAGCAGATTGCGCATGCGATCCGCTTCCAGTTCAAAAGCCACATCCAGTCGGTCGGATGAGATGGTCTGGAAATAGGCGGTATAGTCCGGGCCGGTGAATGCATTCTCACGACCGCCATTTTCAGAGATGATATGGGAGAACTGGTTTGGTCCATGTTTTTTTGTCCCCTTGAACATCATATGTTCAAGCACATGCGAGATTCCGGTGATCCCTTCCGGCTCATAGCTGGAGCCCACCTTGTACCAGATCTGCGAGACGGCAATGGGAGCGCGATGATCCTCCTTGACCAGCAGTTTCATGCCGTTGTCCAGCATGAATTCATGCACCTGCTGTGCACTTGCAGACATCGGCAACAGCAGCGTCATTGACAACGCCGCAAACAGTGAATAACCTCTTTTTCGCATGCTCTTTCAACCAATAAGTTTCAACAAGGGGATATTAAAGGATAAAGCCCCACGGGTCTGCATTTTGTTTCCATGGAAATCCCTACAAAGTTTGCAGTCTTCAGTTGGCAAGATTCAGTTTGCAGTTTGCAGTAGACAGTTGGCAGCAAGGAAGATTGCCGCGTCGCTAAGGCTCCTCGCAATGACGGTAGTACTTTTTTCTTTTGCTGCCTACTGCATACTAACGGCTGCAAACTCTCTTTTCCAGACGACTGCCAACTTATATGGGTGTAAGGCTCAATATTTCAACCTGCTGATCTGCCGACACCGACCAGCGCAGATCGAAATCATGCAGATGGAAGCCATACTCCCCATCCTGGCGTTGTTTATAGGCAGGACGCGGATCGATTTGCAGTAAGCCGGTAATCAGTTGACGCAACTCCTCTGCATTGTCATGTTGCTGCAGCTGTGATTCTGCAGTGTCAGAGAATGTCACATGCAGAGAGGGTGCCGGTGCGCCCCTGGCAAATCCCTGCGTCGCCCCGGGGATGCAATCTGAATAGGGCACATAGGGTTTGATATCGAGTATCGGCGTAGCGTCCATCAGATCCACACCGCTGACCATGATGCGACTCCCCTCGATCGCATCGAGTTTGACGGCAGAGAGTCCGATCGGATTGGGACGAAAGGGTGAGCGGCTGGCAAACACCCCTACCCGCTTGTTGCCGCCAAGACGCGGGGGGCGTACCGTCGGCTTCCACTGGCCATCCGGAACAGCATGAAACTGCCAGATAAGCCATAGATGGGAGAAGGCATCCAGCCCTTTGAGCATCTCAGGTCGATTAAATGGGGCGATCAGTTCGATCACCCCGCGGGCAGTCTTGACCACGCCCGGCTGCCGCGGAATTCCAAATTTCTCCTTGAATGGCGTGTGAATAATGGCAATAGGTTTCATTAACTCAATCCTGGCGAAATCAGGTCACAGACTGACGAGTCATGAATAAGAATATTTTCTCTCGCCAAGCTTCCGCGTCCTGCTCACGCCCCTCACCTACGTTCCCTGTAGGCGAAGACGCCAAGATCGCAAGGGTTTTTCTTGGCGTGCTTAGCGGCTTTGCGAGAGTCATGATTGATATTTAGCAGCTATGTGAAAATCTATCGAAGCGCTCCATCAGGTAGCAGAGGCAGTCCTGACGGATGACGCGTTCATCCCTGGTCAACATGGATGGCATCACCGGGAGACGATTGACCAGCCTCTCCTGTTGCAGTTCAAAAAATTCGGATGTGACAATCTCTCCACTCTCGCTGGTTACCACAAAGGGCATCTCCTCACCTAACACATCCCCCCAGTGAGTGCCCGCAGGTAAT
>JAUVEG010000061.1 GCA_030594925.1 Gammaproteobacteria bacterium | reverse complement strand
TCGAATGGCCGTTGTGGAGCACGAACCGCCGTCGAAGTTCTTTCCTGATTGAGATGGTTGTCTGTGGAGATGGCGAGTATCTGTGGATTAACTGTTCTTTGCCGTCATCGATAGAATATACTCTTTGATACTGCCTATATCTCATTCAAGTGTTACGTCTGGTTGATTAAATCAGCTGGGTTGAGGAGTTCAATCTACCAACCTCAGTGGAGCCATACATGGAACTAGCGCTACTCTATACTTTTCCTATCTGGGTCGCCGGCCTGCTCTTTGTCGTAGTTCTTATGATTGCACTTGAATCAGGCTACCGCGTGGGACACGCGCGTCGTGAAACCTGGAAGGATGCAGATTCAGGTGGAGGGGCTATTGTGCAAACCTCCATGTTCGCACTTCTTGGGTTAGTTCTGGCCTTTACTTATGCCTCTGGAATAAGTCGCCATGATGCGCGAAAACAAGCAGTGCCTGTTGAAGCGAATGCATTGGGTACGGCTTTTCAAAGGGCGGATATTCTTGCAGAACCAGGCCGTACAGAATTGAAAAAGGTGCTTCTGGACTATGCACGGACACGATCATTTCCTCCTGGTTCACTTCAAAGTAATGAAGAGCGCAAAGCCGCAGTAATAAGAACATTGAAGCAGCAGGCTAAAATCTGGCCAGCAACAAAACACATGCTCGAACAGGATAATCCTGTCCCGATGGAGGCATCTCTTGTCGTAGCAATTAACTCTGTTTTCGATGCGCATACTTTTCGTCTTGCAGCCGTTTTTGACACATTGCCAAAAATTGTGATGTGGATGCTGTTATTTGTCGCAGCAGCATCACTGAGTGTTGCAGGGTTTAATGCTGGCATACAGGGTCGTATGAGCCGCTCGCGCATGAGCGCGTTGACGCTGGTGCTAGCTGGTTTGATGTTGATTATTTTGGATTTCGATCGTCCTCTTGATGGGATGGTTATTGTCAATCAACACAGTCTGAATTCAGTGATTGCAGAGATGGAAGCTGATCTAAAGCAATAGCCCGGGTCCCCTTGCCCCATATAGTAGGCGCAAGAATAAGAAAACCAGATGGTAGGAATATATTGAACCTAAATGTTTATTCAGCCTCTTCTACAATAAGCGGAAGCGCCAAAATCGGCCGAAGGAAACATATCAAATTGATGATGCGAATGACAGGTTTGGAGACCGCCTTTTAGTCAATGAGCGAGATGGGCTATTTGAAGGGGTGCTGTGAATGGCCGCAGCTCAGAGAGCACATTGGAGAGTCAACGCTGAAAAGGCGGCTGTAACTGCGAGGTGTTTCGAATTCAAAGTCCGTCAGCACTTTTCTTCATTGCTGTCACGGACAAACCATTTGACTACCACACTGGCGTCTACGACCAGTCTCATCACGGACGCCCCGCCTCTCTTGCTTTTTCAATTTCATCTTCCGTGACGGCATGGCTTTTTTCCCGCAAACGCAAGATGGCGTTGATAGCAACGACTCTTCGTTTTTGACGTTTGCGCTCTTCGACTGCATCACGCATCAGGCGAGTTAGAAGAGCACTCTTGTTTTCTCCCCGAAAGGTATTGTTGAAAGCCTCTTTTACATCATCTGGCACACTGAAATTAATGGTGCTCACCACCCTCTCCGATTGTTGAAATATTCAACAATACTATAGCGTAGAGTTGAGTTATGAATTAATGAATGCTTCCGACATTGCGAGGAACCCCCCTCAGACGACGCGGCAATGACAACCCCTCCGGGATTCATTTATTGTTGTTTCAATCCAGCTCTTGCGGTAGTGTTACGCGCTTGACCCGAACATGATAACGACACACGTAATAACAATGTCCGGGATACATAATTTCCTGCCTGGAGATCCGATGCGTTCAAAACTTTTTCCGCTGCTGCTTATGTTTGCCATGAGCCTCACGACAGCCAACGCCGCCGCTGTAGAGACCATCGATGAGTATGACAGCAAAATCCCTGTGTGGGGGGCTTCATGGCTTCCTGTCAAGGCGCTCTCCGGAAATGTCTATCTCAGTTTTTATACCGGCTTCGCCCCCAGGGTCGAATCTCCCGGGCGCATCCATGTGCAGATCTCCCGCGGCAACCAGGCGCGCACCACCCTGATCCTGGATGATGCAACCATCCACGACTATCTCTTCGACCTGGTTGCGCGCAACGATTTTTACCGCCAGATGCTCGATGAGAAGTGGATCGATATCAGCATGGAGCGCAAGGGCAAACGCGCTGTTGAGCCGCAAGTTGAGTATTTCATGGACATCATCGGCTCACCGGCCTACCAGATCTCCGGGACCGTCGCAGCCGCGCTAAAGGCTTCGGATGACGGCGGTGAAATTGACAAAAAGGCGCTCTATAAAAAATCACTGCAAGTGCTGACGCAACTCAACCCGCACAGGATCTTTCCGCTGAAGTTTGACCTCAAGGCTGAATTCTCCACATGGCATGAGCAGGCCGCTGCTTTTATCAAGGCAAACAGCGGTGACGGGAAGCTTTCCAAAGAGCAGATAGCAAAACGACTTCACTCCAACCGCAATGAAACTCTCATCCTGGTCAACAACCTGCTGTTTGGCCGTATCAATGCCATCGAGGTGAATAAGCAAGCCGGTGACAAGCTGGTTGATGTACTAACTCGCATCGCAGATGGAGAAGATTACTCCAGCGAGGTGCTGCTGATGGAGACGGTGCAGTTGTTCAAAGCACTCACTGGCAACAAGTATGACTTCCAGGTATTGTCCGGGAGTGGCGAGTTCAGACCAGCCCTGGCATGTGACTCTGCCACAGAGTGCAGCCTCGAGTATCATGAATTCACCACCATCTCTCCGTTCGGCTCCATTAAGAGCGCCGCAAGAGATCGCCACAACAATGTCATCAACTCCTTTGCCACTCCGGGATTGTGGCAGTTTCTCTCCCGCGGATATCATGATGTCGACAATATGCGCAGTGAATTCTACTACGGCATGGTTCCCAAGATGGATTACGAAGCAGCCGGAAATGGCTTTCACAACCCCGCAGTGCGCTTTTCAGGGCTGTCGGGAAGCCTCAAAAAGACGCTGGATATCCCCACGCATCACACCAATTTCTGGACGGTCAAACGCGGCCGGGTTTCACACGGCTGCAATCGTATGGCCGCCGGACAGGTGTGGGAGTTGAGAAATATCTTTCCGGTGGAAAACAAGAAGGCGACGCAGATCCTCTATTTTGGCAATAACCCCCGGGATTTCGACCTGTTTGACATCGACGGCGACGGCACCCGCGAGATCATGGGGGTAACCTACTACATCGTCTATACCGCCAAAGGCTCCAGCTGGAGTTCGAAAAGAGAGGGGACCAACCTGGAAGTCGAGATGCGCGGCAGTGAGAAGTTCTACAAAAAGCTGCTTGGAGAGAAGAATGTCTTTACCTACAGCAAAGATGGAATTACCATTCACGATCCTGAAATCTCCTATTTCAGTAAAGCTGATTTCAAGAAGAAAACAACCATATCCAAACTCATAGAGGGTGACTTCCCTCTCTATGAACAGATCTACGCCAGGGATAAAATCCAGTTCTACCGCCCTTTGAAAATATCGACCCGCGGCGGATTCATGATTATGAAAAAGGGACAAAAAACCATGTCCAACAGGAACCCCTCCAAACAATTCGTGCGCCTCTTCGGACGCGTGCGCGGATGCGCCCCCTTCTCCGACAAGGATGCCTGTGGTGAAAATGCTTTCATCAAGGAAAAAACCAGCCTGCTGACCCAATTAGCGAGACACAAATGAACATGAACATTGTTAAATCCATCACCAGCACTGTAACCTCACTACTGCTGTTGACAGCAAGCCACGCAGTTACCGCGAAAGCTCTGTCAGCCGATGATGTCAGCGCTGCAAAAAAACTTTTCACGCAGATCAACAGCAACGATGAGAAGGGCGCCTTCGGATTGAACTCCCTGCAGGGAGCACACAATCGCACAACGGTCTTGAGCGGTAAGATGCCGAAAGGCGGCGTTGTTTTCCAGGCGGCTTTCCGCATCAAGCCCGCCGAAAAGCTGGCGCTCGATTACGGCCTCTATACCGGCAACCTCTTCAGCACCAACCTGTTTGAACTGATTGGAGAATTCGTCTACCAGGACCGCAATAAAAACCACAACATGCCTGTCGACAAGCTCTACAAGGTCGGCGCGGAAGCTTTCCCGACAGCCAGGCTGATGACCAAAAACTGGGTCATCGAGAAACACTATACGGAACTCTTCCCCGAGGCGGGGATAACCCATGGCTTCTTTTACCGCGGCATCGCCGGAGCCGAATTTGAAGAGCCGTTTGCGAGGGATTTTCTCAGCTATTACCTCAATTTCATGCAGGATGGCAATGACTACCTGCCAATCTACCTGCTGGCAAAAAAGAGCCCGCTGGTGCAGTCCTCGGACCTGCAGGAAGCACGCAACAAAATCGGCAAAACATTTAGTTATCTTGAAAATTACTACAAAAACAGGCCTAAGGATCAGCCTAAGGTCGTCTACCTGAAAAAGATCAGGAACAATATCCACAACCAGCTGACGCCATCCGTCATTCCGATGATCGATCACTACCTGAAAGATATTCACCCGAACTATCAGAAGGAGTTTGGATCCAGTAAAAAGGCGTTCATATTGACGGTCAGAAGTCTGCTGGTCTCCTATTTCGAGGTCTCGTTCAAAAAAATCAAGCAACAGGTGCAGGCGCTTCAAGGTCAAAAAGAGCTGCTGAATACAGTCAACAGGCTGATCAAAAATCCGGGCTCACCTGCAGACCTGTTGAAGTTCTCCGAAGAGATTGCCGCATTGAGAGAGCAGGCTGCAACCCTGAAGATCGACCCCCGCAAGAAGTATCGCATCCTCACCATCATCAAGATGGGTACACATGCGCTTGGCGTATGGCCTAAAACGGAGCATGCCGGCAAACACAAAGAGATGATTCCTGCGATGCTGAATTCACTCTATGCCGAGGGACTGTTAACCCTGTCGCAGAAGAGTGAAGCGATTCAGTCAGCCGCTGCCGCCAAAGATTTTGATGCAGCGCTGATGGCGCTGGATGAGAAGGATGTGCTGGGATCCGTGCTGGCCAATATTGGCAACTCATTTGATGACGCGCTGAAGTTGTGGGCTGACGTACAGCCTGACAAGGAGTCCCGTCAGAAAATTGAATACTTCAGCGACAACACCATCAAATCATCTGATGGCGCTTCCGCACTCTTTTTCCTGATGGACAAGTATCTTGCAGCCGCTGAGAAATCTTCTCCTGCGAAAGCTGCTGCATCTTCAGGCAGTGCCGGGAATGTTATGGATAAAGTCAGGGTGCTGAATGCCGGTTCCACCTGCGGCAAGCTGGCATTTCTGACCGGCAAGGATATGCAGCAGAAAAATGATGAGAACCTGTCAAGAAACCAGATCCCGGTTTTCGAAATTATGCCCATCGACCTGACGACCGTCGCCGGCACTATCACCCTGGTCAAGCAGCCGAGACTGGGGCATATCCAGATCAAGTCGAAAAACCGGGGTACGCCGAACCTCGACCTCAGTCCTCTGGGAGACGGCAACTGGGACAATGAATTTCTCAAGGGTTTTAAGAATAATGACTGCGTCTACATGGAACTCGGCAAAAAACCTGCCACAGTTGTATTCGAACATATCGATCCCGAAAAGATGGACGCTGCAAAGTTGAGCGATGAGATCATGCAAATTTGCCGCCAAAACTGTCTTGGTGGATCGGGCGGCGGCACAAGATCGTCACAACAGACAGCAAAAATCGAACTGGTCGCTAATCTCGACACTAAAAAGGTGATTCCGACCCAGGAGATGAGCTGGAAAAATTTCCAGGAGGTTGGCTCCAAGTCGGCAAACTATGCGGAACTGGCGCACCTGCTTAATACGAAAGATCGTACAGTTGTGCGCTACGGCATGGGCATCCCCTTCTACTTCTACAAGGAGTTCATCGACAGCAACCCGAAGATCAAGGGCCGGATTAGCAGTCTGCTGAAAGATCCGAAAATGACTGAGATGGAGGCCGGCAGGTATCGCAAGGAGCAGCTGGAAGCGTTGAGAGGCATGTTCTTCGCTGATGATACCCACTGGAATGAGGAGTTCCTGGCATCGTTGATCGACAAATTCGACACCTTTGTCGATCCCACAGGCAAGAAGCGCACCATGAAGCTGCGCAGTTCGACCAACTCGGAGGATCTACCCCAGTTCAACGGCGCAGGACTCTATACCTCGAAAGCCTACAAGCCCTATAACAAAAAGGGAGAGGAGCACGACCGCAAGGGCAAGATCAAGAAGCTGAAAAAGACGCTGGCGACCGTGTGGGCGTCCGTGTGGACACAACGCGCCTTTGATGAGAGAGCCTACTTCGGCATACATCACGAAGATGTCTACATGGGAATTCAGGTCAACCCGAACTTCCCGAACGAGGAGCTCGACGGCGTTATCGTCACCAAGGATATCTACGATGCCGATAAGGGCCCCGCGATATCGATCGAAGCACAGCGAGGCAATAAGTACAGCGTCGCCAATCCGCTGGAGGGCGCGCTGGCTGAACAGATCCTGGTCACCTACAATGGCAGCAAACCGCTGGAGAGGAAAGCCTACAAAATTCACATCATCCGTAAATCCAATGTTGCGAAGGATGGCCAGTCAGTGCTCTCCGACGCCGATATCAAGGCAAATCCTCTGCCCAACGTGATGACCGATGATGAACTGAACGATCTCGCCTATTTCTGTCTCAAGGCGCAGACGCACTTCAAGAAGATCTTCAAGGGTGATGAGAATTTCGCCATGGACCTGGAGTTCAAGGTCGACAAGCAGGATACCGGCAAACGCGCCGTCTACCTGAAGCAGGCGCGCCCGCTGATCGAACCGCCTGCAAAATAGTTCAAGAACACAGACTGGAACCACGGAACACACTGAAAACACGGAAAAGGGAACCAATCATTCCGTGTAGTCCGTGTGTTCCGTGGTTAAAAAAATTGTATCGCAGTTCACAACTTGCCTGAAACAGGCCGTTGTGGTCAAATAAGGAACTTCTCAATAACCCTGTGCAATGATTGATGTCTCGCAGACTGTAGGGCGCAATAACCAACGGGCATTGCGCCGCATGGATGGTGTAATGCGCTATCGCTTATTACACCCTACGGATTGTTGCTTTGTTGTTTGCACCGGGTTATTGAGTTGTTACTCAAATAATGCCCAATTTACTAATTTATGAACGAAAATCGTGACACAGCCATCCACAGCAGCTACTGAAAACATTGAGCTTGAGCCAGACAGCCAGGGTATGCTGCTCAATGGCGCCTCTGCCGCAACAGAGG
>JAUVEG010000257.1 GCA_030594925.1 Gammaproteobacteria bacterium | reverse complement strand
AAAATCAGCGACAGACTAGGCGTTATTCCTCAGTAAATTGAAAAGAGTGTTTAACCACAGATAAACACGGATGCACACAGATATTTTTTCATCTTTTAATGTGACTTCTCAATAAGCCCGTGTATCACTTGACAACATGCTGTTGTTGAGAAGTGACTTCATCTGTGTTTTTCTGTGTGAATCTGCGGTGAAAAAAAAGCATCTGTACATCTCTGAAAAAAGCATCTATTGTATTCTTCGAACTCGTCGATGTGACACACGGAACCTGATGAAAACAACACTTGCCATTTTGTCGCTGCTTCTCATCAGCAATGCTGCAGAAGCAGAATACAGAACCATTGAGTCGCCGTTCGTCACCGGAATGCAGACCATGCTGGACGCCATGCGCCCCCGGGAGATGCTCAGAGACGGAACTACACGCCAATATTACAGATCGATCGAATCACCCTTTGGCGAAGAGAACTATCCATTTGAATCTGCGATTGGCGCCAAACCCGTCGCACCGGAACTGCGTGTGGAGGGTCGCTGGAAAGGAAAATCAGGTGATGGTCTGTGGATCATGGATGGCTGGGTGCGCTTCTACAATCAGGGTGAATACCACGATGCGCGCCTGCTGGTCGGAAAGCGTCTGATCTATGTCGGCATGCCTGAAAGCGGGAAGATCTCCCACTTTGAATATGGACTCAGGGGCGACCTGCTGGCGTTGCGCGACAGCAACGGCACGCTCTATCTGTATCAACGCACCAGTTTCCCCTCCCGCTCCGACAAAAAAGCCAAGCGCTCCGGCTCAAAAGAGAAGCCGGAGACCTATGAGAAGAAGCAAAAACGCAAAAACCCGCCGCAGCACAGGAACCGATAGCTGATGTGCTAATTTTGCCCCCAGGGGGGTCAGCAGATAGCTGCTGACGACGATCCCGGCGATGGCCGGCCAGTAGAGATAACCCGTTGAAAACTCCGGCAAGGCGCTCTTTTCCCAGCCGGTCCAGGCGAAGCCAATGGCTCCGGCGACAGCAATCGGCAGACCACAGGCGCTTGAAGTCGCGACTGCATTGACCATTGGAATACGATGCCAGCTTAACCAGGGCACGGTCAGCGATCCCCCTCCGATGCCGACAATGGATGAAACAGCGCCAATGACGCTACCGGCAAGCATCGATATAGCAGAACCCGGCATTCGTCGCTGCGCTTGCGACGACGCATTCATCGCCATGCGCAGGCCGACAACGATGACAAATATCGCAAACAACCGTTGCAGCCAGAGTGTCGGCAACTGCTCGGCCACTGCTGCACCCGCCAACGCCCCGGCAAGAATACCGGGGGTCAGCGCCTTTACCTGCTGCCACAACACGGCGCCACGCCGCTGATGCGCCTGAATCGAGCCAATCGAGGTCACAATGATGGTTGCCAGTGATGAACCAACGGCAACATGCATCACCACGGACTCATCCATCCCCTGCTGGCGAAACAGCCAAACCAGCACAGGAACGATCACCAGCCCGCCGCCAACGCCCAGCATGCCGGCCATGATCCCGGCAATAGCGCCAGTGATCAGATAAGCCGGAATGTTACCGGCAAGCAGAGTTAATTCCATTATTTTGTTGTGTGCAGTTGTCACAGCGAGAGAATCTGTTTATCGTACAGGCAGAATCAGCGGGAGTGAACACTCAGTCATGAAAATTAATAAAGTATGCATCATTGGCGGCACCGGTTTTGTCGGCCACCATTTAATTCCCAAACTTGCCAATGCAGGTATCGCGTGTCAAATACCGGCACGCCGTCCTCACCGCTACAGAAGCCTTGAAGTACAGCAGGGCTGTGAACTGACATCTCTCGAAAGCCTTGAGGTTGAATCACTCAAGAGTCATTTCGACGGCTGTGACGCGGTCATCAACCTGCTCGGCATTCTCAACGAAAGTCACAACTGCAGCTTTCAGGAGATCCACGTTGAAGCGGCTGAAAAAATCCTCGAGGCTGCCCGGCAAAGCGACGTCAAACGCTTGTTGCATATGAGCGCACTGAATGCCGACGAGAGCAATGGCGCCAGCAACTATCTGAAAAGCAAAGGCAAAGGTGAAAATCTTATGCTCTCGCCGGACACCGGGGCAGTCAAGGTGACAACTTTCCGTCCTTCGGTCATCTTTGGCGACAATGACAGCTTCATCAACCGCTTTGCGCAACTGTTGATGATACCCGGACCGCTGCCGCTAGCCTGTGCAGATGCAAAATTCTCTCCGGTCTATGTGGGCGATGTAACGGCTGCCTTTCTCAAGGCGCTGAGGGATTCATCCACCTTTGGCAAGAGTTACGAGTTGTGTGGTCCGCGCACATTGACGCTGCAGGAAATCGTTGAATATATTGCACAAATCAAGGGAGTTCATAAAAGCGTCATCGGCCTGGGAGATACCATGTCGCGCCTGCAGGCAAAGATTCTCGGCGTGATGCCCGGCAAACCCTTTACCATGGACAACTACAATTCACTGCAGCTGCCTTCCGTCTGCACACATAATGGTCTGCAACAGCTTGGCATCAAGGCAACCGATATGGATGCCATCGTTCCACAAATGCTCGGTTAGCCCCTGAAGATGCCGCAGATCTGGTTAAGCCTGGGTAGCAACCAGCAAAGAAAGCGCCATCTCTGCATGGCCATGCGCCAGCTTAGAGAATATCTGGGTGAGGCGCTGATCTCGCCTGTGTATGAATCGGATGCCGAAGGTTTCAGCGGGCCTGACTTCTACAACCTGATCGCCGGTTTTGAAACCGAACAGAGTCCCGAAGAGTTGATCGCCCTCCTCTACCGTATCGAAGATGATCTTGGACGCATACGCGGGGAGCAGAAGTTCAGCTCCAGATGCATCGATATCGATCTGCTCACCTACGGCGACCGGATCATCCGGGTTTGTGGAAAGGAACTCCCCAGGGAGGATATCCTTGACTACGCCTTCGTGCTGAAACCGCTTGCCGATATTGCCCCGCGGCAGATCCACCCGGTCACAGCAAAAAGCTACCTGCAACACTGGCGGGAGTTTTCACCAAAACCGCAGCATATGAAGCAGGTCAGCTCTGATTTCCTCGACAAAGAGTGCTGAACGAAAGACTTAACAACTCTGTGGGTATTTTCTCAATAAGTTCGTGTAAATCTAATATCTGTGCAGGGCTGGAATCCGCCTTTCAGGGACGCGTGAATACATCCCTGTAAG
>JAUVEG010000106.1 GCA_030594925.1 Gammaproteobacteria bacterium | reverse complement strand
GGATGATGGTTGTTCCCTGCTCATTGAGTTGGCGCAGAAACTTCCACATGGAGAGACGAATTTCGATATCGACGCCTGCAGTGGGCTCATCAAGAATCAGCAAGCGCGGACGATGCACCAGGGCGCGGGCAATCATCAGGCGGCGCTTCATGCCACCGGAGAGTTTACGCGCCATGGTGGTGCGTTTATCCCACAACTTAAGCTGACGCAGGAGTTCCTCGGTTCGCTGCCACGCCTGTTCACGCGGAATCCCCTGGTAACCGGCCTGATTGACGAGGATCTCTCCAATCGGCTCCCACTGGTTGAAATTGTACTCCTGTGGCACCAGTCCGATATGACGTTTCACCGCGATAGGATTACTGTCAAGATCGTCGCCAAAGACTGAGACCTTGCCGGATGTTTTATTGATGAGTGAACAGATAATGCCGATAGCGGTCGATTTACCCGCCCCGTTGGGACCTAGCAGTGCAAAAAAGTCGCCTTCCTCAACAGATAAATCAATCCCTTTCAAAGCGTGGAAACCACCCTTATAGCGCTTGTGGAGATTGGTGATCGAGAGAGCAGTCATGGATAAAAGTTACGCTATGAAGTTAAAAATCCTTGTATATGCTTGCCGATCTGTCATCTGTGGTGAATGTTGAACCACAGATGCACACAGATAATTTTCTGTAACACTAAATAACTGCGATACATCTCGTTGACTTTTGCAGGGGGTATAAGCGTCAGCGCATCCACCATGATTTTGACACTTGTTGGGCACGTCGTACCTCCTTTGCCCAATCTACGATCACCATGGAAGGCAGAAGTATCAGTATAGCAGGGGCTTTTTCCGTCCGATTGCACGAAGTTATTGAGATGTTAATCTGTGTTTATCTGTGTGCATCTGTGGTTAAAAAAGTTCTGGAAGCAACGCTAAAAAAACAGCTCGGCCAGTTTCGCGCCGGGATCATCGGCACGCATAAACGCCTCTCCGACCAGAAATGCATTCACTGCGTTGTCACGCATCAGTTCCACATCATCAGTGACATGAATGCCGCTTTCGGTGACAACAATATGATCGTCCGGTATCTGTTCGAGCAGATCCAGCGTAGTCCTGAGAGAGACCTCAAAGGTGCGCAGGTTGCGGTTATTGATGCCGATGAGGCGATTGGAGAGTTGCAGCGCACGTTCAAGCTCAGGAGCATCATGCACTTCAACAAGCACATCCATGCCCAGATCATGGGCCAGATCATTCAAGCCTTTTAATTTCTGATCATGCAGAGATGCCACAATCAACAGGATGCAGTCGGCGCCCATGGCCCTGGCTTCATAGACCTGGTAATCATCAATAATGAAATCCTTGCGAATGACCGGCAGTGAACAGGCGGCGCGCGCCTCCTTGAGATAGGCCTCACTGCCCTGAAAAAAATCCTTGTCAGTCAGCACCGAGATGAAGGCTGCACCAGCGGATTCATAGCTTGCTGCAATAGCGGCAGGATCAAAATCTTCGCGCAGCACTCCCTTCGAAGGAGAGGCTTTTTTGATCTCTGCAATCACAGCCGCTTTCCCGGAGGCAATCTTCGCAGCCACGGCATTGGCAAAACCACGCGTTTCATCCTGACCCTGTGCTTGCGCCTTCAACTGATCCAGTGACACTGTCTGTTTGCGCTGCGCTATCTCTTCAAGCTTGCGCGCATTGATTTTATTAAGGATATCAGGGATATCAGTCATCGAGTAATCCTTGAGTGCTCAACATCTCAGCAAATGAGCAAATTACAATCATGACTCTCGCCAAGACGCAAAGACGCAAAGGTTTTTTCTTAGCGGGCTTTGCGCCTTGGCGAGAGAACAAAAAGTTTTTCATGCAACATGGATCTGAAACTTGACCTCGTCAGATAGTTTCAGGTAAAACGCTGTGTGCAGGCGATCAGCTGTTCCAGCTTCTCCCTGGCCGCGCCGCTGCTGATCGCTGCAGAAGCAGCATCAACCCCCTGTTTGAGGGTAACGGCAATCCCTGCCGTATAGATTGCAGCCCCGGCATTCAGAGCGACAATATCACGCGCCGGCCCGGCCTTGTCGGCAAGCACCTCCTGGATTATTTGCAGACTCTGCTGCACGCTCCCTGCCCTGATCTGTTCCAGCGGGTGATACTGCATGCCAAACTCTTCCGGCGAAATGCGGTTATGGGATATCTGCCCCTCTTTCAACTCCACGATATCTGTTTTATCTCCAATGCTGATCTCATCCAGTCCATCCCGTGCATGCACAACCATGACGTGACGACTGCCCAGATTTTTCAGTACTTCAGCAATTGGTTCAAGCAACTTACTGGAGAAAACGCCTATCACCTGATTCGGTGCACCTGCCGGATTCGTCAGTGGTCCCAGCACATTAAAGATGGTGCGCACACCCATCTCCCGGCGCGGACCAATGGCGTGTTTCATGGCGCTGTGATGCGCAGGAGCAAACATGAAACCCATGCCGGTCTCCTTGATACACTCACTCACTTGCGCGGGAGTGATGTCCAGCTTGACGCCAGCCGCCTCGAGCACATCAGCACTGCCTGACTTTGATGAGACTGAGCGATTGCCGTGCTTGGCGACTCTGGCGCCTGCCGCAGCGGTAACAAATGCGCTGGCAGTGGAGATATTGAAAGTTCCGGATGAGTCGCCACCTGTGCCACAGGTATCAACCAGGTTTTCATGCGGCGCAGACACCTTCTCAGCCAGATCACGCATCACTTTTGCCGCAGCAGTGATCTCGGTCACGCTCTCGCCTTTCATACGCAAGCCGATCAGAAATCCACCGATCTGCGACGGTGTCGCTCCGCCGGTCATGATGGTGCGCATCACATCTGTCATCTCAAAATCAAGCAGATCGGTCCGATCAACCACCCGCTGAATTGCTTCTTTTATTTCCATGAGTACCCCTGGGTTTTAGGTTTTAGAGATAGGTTTTAAGTTTTAGGTTTTAGGTTTTAGGCACCATGCCAATTGACACATTACGTGAATACTCCACAGATAAATTACGCCTTCCCATGCGGCGCAATGCCCGTTGGTTATTGCGCCCTGTCATTCACATGATATTTCTCTCCATCACCGATAAAGCGTGGAGATTCCAAGCACCTATCGAAGGCTCGAACACCTAAAACCTAAAAACTTAAAACCTAAAACTCCCCTAAAAAATTCTGCAACAACTGGTGTCCCTGGCGTGTGAGTATCGATTCGGGGTGAAACTGCACACCCTCGACCGCCAGATGTTTGTGCTTCACACCCATGATTTCATCCACATTGCCCTGCTCGTCTGCTGTCCAGGCCGTTATCTCCAGCACGTCGGGAAGCGTCTCCTTCTCGATCACCAGCGAGTGATAGCGGGTGGCGATCAATGGATTCTCCAGTCCGGAAAAAACACCACCGTCAGCATGAAAAACCGGCGACGTCTTACCATGCATTACCTGGCCCGCGCGCACAATTTTTCCGCCAAAAGCCACACCGATCGACTGATGCCCCAGGCACACCCCAAGGATCGGGATTTTACCCGCAAAAGTTTTGATCGCCTCGACCGAGATTCCCGCTTCAGCCGGCGTGCAGGGACCGGGCGAGATCACCAGATGAGATGGCGCAAGCGCAGCAATCCCCTCACTGCTGATTTCGTCGTTGCGACGCACCACGACATCGGCGCCCAGTTCACCAAAATACTGCACCAGGTTGAATGTAAAGGAGTCATAATTATCAATCATCAGCAACATGATCAGGCCTCCTCATCCACTCTTTCCAGTCCGGCCTCGGCCATGGCTACGGCACGGAAAATTGCACGCCCCTTGTTCATGGTCTCTTTCCACTCCAGCTCCGGAATCGAATCAGCCACTATACCGGCGCCCGCCTGGATGTGTAATACCTTATCCTTGATCACAGCGGTGCGGATCGCAATTGCCGTATCCATATTGCCATTCCACGCCAGGTAGCCCACTGCGCCGGAATAGATGCCGCGTTTGACGGGCTCCAACTCATCGATGATCTCCATGGCCCGGATTTTTGGAGCACCTGAGACGGTCCCGGCCGGGAAAGTTGCACGTATGACATCCATCGCATTCATCCCCTGTTTCAGTTCAGCAACCACATTGGAGACAATATGCATCACATGGGAGTAGCGCTCGACATTCATTTTTTCGGTCAAATTGACGCTGCCTATCCTCGCCACGCGTCCGACATCATTACGCCCGAGATCAATCAGCATGAGGTGCTCGGCCAGCTCCTTGGGATCGGCCAGCAGCTCTATCTCGAGCTCGAGGTCCTCCTCATCGCTGTACCCCCTGCGACGAGTGCCGGCAATCGGCCGTACAGTCACCTCGCCATCTTCCAGACGCGTCAGGATTTCCGGTGACGACCCGACAATATGAAAGTCACCCAGATTCAGGAAATACATATAGGGTGAGGGATTCATTCCCCGCAGGGCGCGGTAGAGATCGAGCGGCGGAGCATAATAGGGGATACTCAGACGCTGTGAGATGACCACCTGCATGCAATCTCCATCAAGAATGTACTCCTTGATATGCTCGACCGCCTGTTTGAATCCCTCTTTGCTGAAGCCGGAACTGAAATCGGATTCAACCACCTGCCGAGGCTTTCTGATTTGATCTCGCGGCACATCCCTCTGCATTTTTGCCGCCAACTCTCCGATACGCTGCTGCGCCTGCTCCAACGTATCACCTGCTGTCGGATCAGCATGCACGATGATGAACATGCGCCCTGCCAGGTTGTCAAACACCACCAGTTCATCCGAGACCATCAGTAGAATATCAGGGGTCTGCAGCGGATCCTGATTAGGAGACTGCTTCAGCCTGGGTTCGATATAACGGATAGTGTCATAGCCGAAATAGCCCACAAGACCACCTGAAAACCGCGGCAATCCATCAATTTCTGCAGCATGGAATTTCTGCTGAAACTCCTCGACAACAGAGAGTGGATCATCAGATTGATAGGATTCAGTGACACGACTGCCATCAAACCGGGTAATCTGGTCTCCGTTCACCTCGAGGCGCAACCGCCCGGGCAGCCCGATGATGGAGTAGCGCCCCCACTTCTCACCACCATGGACGGACTCGAACAGGTAGGAGTATGGACCATCGCCCAGTTTCAGGTAGACGCTTAACGGCGTATCCAGATCCGCCAGCACCTCCCTGACAACAGGGATGCGGTTGTATCCTTCGCTTGCAAGGGATGAAAATTCTTCAGGGGTCATACTAGTGCTTCGTCAAGGTTGTATTGATGGAGCACTGATACAGCTCCACACAACATCAATTCATAAACAGGGAATATCACCAACAGCGCATCACTGCCATCGGGTGCCTGTTTTGAGGGTATTATTGTGTGCAAGTAGATACATTTTCTGCCCGTCAATCGATACGGAAAAGATTTGATGCCACATTAACAAATTCACGACAAGTTTAATAGTTGATGATGATATTTTTATCTTTTTATAGCCGAATTGATGATTTCCAGTAAAATCGTGCGAAACCTCACCTGATTTGACCCGATAATGATTCCTGAACACCT
>JAUVEG010000153.1 GCA_030594925.1 Gammaproteobacteria bacterium | reverse complement strand
GGACCACGTTGCCCGGCTGTTAATACATTCTGATTATCTGCAACCGGACAACCATTCGTCATAGTTAACTTTGATTTTGTACTCATTTTGATCTCCTGATTATCTTCTTTTGCGTGCGATCCAATCGTTGCACCGCCTATCATTGATTCTAGGAGATCAAGTAGATATGTAAAATTGATTATTACTCTAATATTGTTAGCAATTAACTATCATTTTATTTTTTCCTCCCTATTCCTACCCGCACTTACTCTCTCCGCAACTCAGGCATGTCATACATCCATCCATCATGACTACTGCCTTGGTGTGACACTTGTCACACAGGGTTGCGCCAGCCGGAAAATCGCTTGCCTCCCCCTCCTCCTTCACAGTTGCGTGCTGTTGAGTCGCTGCATACTCAGCTTTTTTTTGCTCGATCAGCTTCTTTTGCTCTTTATCAAGCTGTGGTTCGCCGATCATGCCGATCATTTTCAGATGTGATTCAATGGCGTCGCCAATTTCAGCAACCAGCGATGGCATGAACTTGCCGCCTTTCTTGAAGTAGCCGCCTTTGGGGTCAAACACGCTATGCATCTCTTCGACCAGGAATGTGACATCGCCGCCTTTGCGAAACACTGCCGACATAATGCGGGTCAGCGCCAGGATCCACTGGAAATGATCCATATTCTTGGAGTTGATGAAGACCTCGAACGGACGGCGTTTCTCATGCGGCGTATCCGGGTTGAGGACAATATCGTTGATGGTGACGTAGAGCGCATGTTCCGACAAGGGTGTCTTGATCTTGTAGGTGCTGCCCAGCAGCATTTCGGGACGCTGCAGTTTTTCATGCATGCGCACGATCTCTGCTTTTTCGTGTGGCTCAGCAGTTTGTGCACTCTGCTCTGGATCATCATCATGGCTACTTACAGAGTTTTTCTCTTCAGAGAGGGTCTCACAGTCGATGATTTTTTGGTCGATTTTAATTGGCATTTGATTATCCTCGCGAGCTGTTGCGGTGCAATGCGCGCTGCTTATTGCACCCTACGGGTAATGTTTTTTCAGAGATGTTGTTATCTCTGATCTGTGTTTATCTGTGTGCATCTGTGGTTAATTTTGTCGTTTCACAGGCGGCCATAGTAGCCCTCCTTGAGGGCGTCGTAGAGGTTGGCAGCGGTATGAATTTCGCCGTCGTAGTCAATCTCCTCGTTGCCTTTAAACTCGACGGTTTCACCATTCTCCAGGGTGAAACGATAGCTGGTATTCGCAAGATCCTGCTCCTTGACCAGCACACCCTGAAAGGCTTCCGGGTTGAAACGGAAGGTGGTGCAACCCTTGAGCCCCTTTTCGTAGGCATACATGTAGATATCCTGGAAGGTATCAAAAGGATAGTCCGAGGGGACGTTTGCTGTTTTTGAGATGGAGGAGTCGATCCACTTCTGCGCAGCCGCCTGCACATCGACATGCTGCGTAGGCGTGACATCATCGGCAGTGATGAAATAATCAGGCAGCTGATGCTTGCCTTCGCTGGCAGAGGGGTCTGCATCGGCATCAATAAGCTCACGATAGGTCAGCAGTTCACAGGAGAGCACATCGACCTTCTGCTTGCTCTTTTTACCTTCGCGGATGATATTGCGACTGTAACTGTGGGCAAACGAAGGTTCGATACCATTGCTTGCATTGTTCCCCAGCGAGAGACTGATGGTGCCTGTGGGAGCAATAGAGCTATGATGGGTGTAGCGACAGCCGTATTGACAAATGGCATCTGTGATTTCTGACGGAAACTGCTGCATGTAGCGACTGTATTTTGCCATCAGTGTTGAAGCACTGATTTTGTCTCCGGGCTTGACGCCATCCTTCTCCATCTCGGGACGCGCAGCAAGCATCCCGGCAGTCACCTCAAAGCTCTCCGTCAGCAACGGCGCAGGCCCCTTCTCTTTAGCCAGTTCGATACCGGTGAGCCATCCCTGCTCCGCCATCTCCCTGGCAACGCGTTCGGTGAACTGCAGAGACCCGGGACTGCCATATTTCATCTTTAGCATGGTGCAGGCAGAACCGAGGCCCAAAAAACCCATACCGTGGCGGCGCTTGCGCATGATTTCATCACGCTGCTGCTGCAGTGGCAGGCCGTTTATTTCAACAACGTTATCCAGCATGCGTGAGAAGATCGCCACCACCTCGCGGAAACGCGGCCAATCGAATTCGGCCTGGCTGGTAAATGGGTGCTCGATAAATGTTGTAAGATTGATCGAGCCCAGCAGACAGGCTCCGAATGGCGGTAGAGGCTGCTCACCACAGGGGTTGGTTGCGCGAATCTCCTCGCAAAACCAGTTGTTGTTCATCTCATTGACCTTGTCGATGAGAATGAAACCGGGTTCCGCATAATCATAGGTGGATGCCATGATCAGATTCCACAACCGTCTGGCGGGGATGGTTTCATAGACGCGGCAGGCAATCTCCCCCTTGTCATTGGCAATGTATCCTTCGCTGAGCGGCCAGTGACGCCAGATGATGCTAAATTCATCGGACTCAACCTCATGTTCTGTGGCAGGGAACAGCAGATTCCACTGCTGATCATCTTTCACCGCCTGCATGAACTCATCGGTAATCAGGCAGGAGAGATTGAACTGCCGCAGGCGGCCATTTTCACGTTTCGCCTTGATGAAATCCATGATATCCGGATGCGAAATATCGAAAGTCGCCATCTGCGCACCGCGTCGTCCGCCGGCGGAGGAGATGGTGAAACACATGGCATCGAAAATATCCATGAATGAGAGCGGCCCGGAAGTGCGGGCGCCGGCGCCGCTGACATAGGCGCCTTTGGGACGCAGCGTGGAGAATTCATAACCGATTCCACACCCCGCCTTGAGCGTCAGACCCGACTTATGCAGCGTCGTCAGAATACCATCCATGGAGTCAGGAAGTATTCCGGAAACCGTGCAGTTGATGGTGCTGGTGGCAGGCTTGTGCTGCAGTGCACCGGCGTTGGAGATAATCCGGCCTGCAGGGATGGCGCCGTTTTTCAGCGCCCACAGGAATTTCGCATACCAGTAGGCGCGCTTCTCATCGCCCTCTTCGACGTCGGCCAATGCCCTGGCAACACGCTGCCAGGTATCATCGAGGGTTTCGTCGACAACCTCCCCCGACATGGCTTTAAGGCGATATTTTTTATCCCAGATATCGAGCGAGGCGGACTGCAGCGGAATTTTCCGCCGACTCTCTGCTGAATCATGAATCCTGGCGATGTTTGTTGTGGTCATTGATGGCTCCTCCTAGGGTGTGCTGCAGTTGGCTTTAGAGCTCTTGTTCTGCAAAAATCGGGGTACTTACTATATATTGTGCTTTTTTATAATAATAAACACTATATGTGGATTGTCAATGGTGTTTATGAAAAAAACCCGAGGGGCGTGGGCAGGAGCGATCTTCTAACCACAATTGAAACGAGAGACCATACGGCGCAATGCGCAGGCTTATTGACGCCCTACGGGGTCTGAGGGCTGAGTGCTGAGTAGTGAGTAGAAGATATGAGTCAGGAGTGAGAAGGAAAGATATAGGTCTGAGTACCGAGGACTTAGGAGTGAGAAAAGATAGGAGTGTAGGGAAATTTCGCGAATAATGATGTGCCTCTCCCCTCACCCCAACCCTCTCCCCGGGGAGAGGGAGAGTAATCGGTTACGCCTTGTTTTCGATTCTTGCCCAGGAGTCGCGCAGGGTGACGACGCGGTTCATGACGAGCCTGTCAGTGATCACGCTGTCACGGCAGAAATAGCCTTCGCGTTCAAACTGGAAACGCTCACCCGGCCGGGCTTCGTCAAGCGAAGCTTCGAGCATGGCATTTTCAACCACCACCAGGGACTGGGAGTTGAGATGATGCTTCCAATCTTCGATCTCCCTGTCTGCATCCGGCACCGGATGCAGGAAGAGACGGTCATAGAGGCGCACTTCGGCCTTGACGCCATGTTTTGCCGATACCCAGTGGATGACGCCCTTGATCTTGCGATCCGGCGGATTTTTTCCGAGGGTATCGGGGTCATAACTGCACTGCAGTTCGATGATTTCACCCTGCGCATCCCTGACCACCTCGTCGCAGCGAATCACATAGCTATTGCGCAGCCGCACCTCGCCGCCGGTCACCAGGCGCTTGAACTTCCTGTTCGGAGCTACCTCCATAAAGTCATTGCGATCGATATAGAGCACACGGTCGAAAGGCAGCAGGCGTTTTCCCATACTCTCATCCTTGGGATGGTTCGGTGCAGAGAGCTGTTCGACCTGCTCCTTCGGGTAATTGCTCAGCACCACCTTGAGCGGATTCAGCACCGCCATGCGGCGCGGCGCGGATTGCTCCAGGTCTTCACGGATGCAGCTCTCCAGCATACCCATCTCGATGCTGTTGTCCGCCTTGGTGATGCCGATACGGTTGCAGAATTCCCTGATCGAAGCAGGCGTATAACCACGGCGGCGCAGTCCGGCGATGGTCGGCAGGCGCGGGTCGTCCCAGCCGGATACCAGGCCATCATCCACCAGCTGCGTAAGCTTGCGTTTGCTCATCACGGTATATTGCAGATTGAGGCGTGAAAACTCGATCTGCTGCGGATGGCAGTCGAT
>JAUVEG010000322.1 GCA_030594925.1 Gammaproteobacteria bacterium | reverse complement strand
ATAGGATGTGCAGAGCAACGCCAGGCGCATCAAATACACCCGATAACAACAAACAACTGTGATCACCCATGAAAAAACATCGCTTAAAACGTCTCCTGATTATCCCCGCCATTCTGATTGGCGTCGGCATCTTTGTGATTCAGAAAAAAAACAGCAGCAAGCCCGTGCCGATGCCTGTTGCAGAGAGAACCACCACTGTGCGGGTGATGACTGTCCCGCAAACCGATGTTGTGCCGCACCTCACGGCGACCGGAAACGTGCAGCCGAGCAAGGTATGGAGTGCTGTCGCCCAGGTCAGTGGCAAGGTGATCGAAATGCATCCGCGTCTCGAAAAGGGGGAGTTGATCCGCACCGGCGAGATCTTGCTGAAGATCGATCCGAGCGATTATGAGCTGGCGATCGTGCAGGCCGAAACAGCGATAGAGAGCACCAGGGTGGCGCTGGCGCAGGTCGATGTGCAGGAAAAGAATGCACAGGCATCGCTGCAGATCGAGCAGCAGGCTTTGAAAATTACAGAAGACGAGCTGCAGCGCAAGGAGAAATTGCTGGCAAATAAAACGGTTTCTCACTCCGAATATGAGAAGGAGCAGCGCATCTATCTGCAGCAGAAACAGAGTGTGCAGTCACAGCTCAATAGCATTTCGCTCTATCCGATCGAACGTAAAAAGCTGCAGGCGGAGCTGGGGAAGCTGGAGGCGCAGCTTGCCGGAGCCAAACTCAACCTTGAACGCACCACGGTGACCATGCCGTTCAATGGCCGCATTTCCAAGGTTGCGGTTGAATATCAGCAGCTGGTCAACGACAGACTGGGGGCGATGCTTGTTGCTGACGGCATCGACACGGCGGAAGTCGCAGTGCAGATCCCCATGGGGCGCCTTGGAGGACTGATTCACTCCAGGGAGGTGGTGAATGTCGCCGAGGCTGCGAATGTCGAAATCGGCAAAAAGCTTGGGCTTACAGCAAGGGTGCTGTTGCAGCAGGGTGATCACACTATCGAATGGGATGCGACAGTTGACCGTCTCAGCGATGAACTCGATCCGCGCACCCGGACTGTGGGTGTGATCGTCGAGGTCGACCAGCCCTATGCCCGGGTGCAGCCTGGCAAGCGTCCTCCGCTGGTCAAAGGTCTGTTTGTCAATGTTGAGTTAAAAGGCACCCCATATCGTGATGCCATCGTGATTCCGCTGAGCGCCCTGCATGAGCAGATGGTCTATGTCGTTGATGCAGAGAAGCGCCTGCAGCGGCGTCCTGTGACCACGGCAGCACGCGGCTCTGACTACGTCATTATCAAACAGGGCCTCAAGGCGGGTGAGCAGATCGTGCTCTCGGATCTCGCGCCGGCCATCGACGGCATGCTGCTGGCGACTGTTGATGATGAGGAGACGCTGCAGCAGCTGCTGGCAGCAGTCAAAGGTGACGGCAAGTGATCAGCTTTTTCGCCAAACACCCGACGGCGTCAAATCTGTTGATGTTGTTTCTGCTGGTGCTCGGCGTCTCGGCGCTGCCGATGCTGGAGCGTGAGACCTTCCCGGAGTTTGCTCCCCAGGAGCTGCAGATTACGGTGCCCTATCCCGGAGCCACGCCCGAGGATGTCGAGTTGGCAATCTGCCAACGCCTTGAAGATGCCGTCGACAGCGTCAACGATGTTGATGAGATGCGTTGCCAGTCAGTCGAAAACAGCGCCAGCATGATTGTCAAGATGACTGAGAAGGGTCGTTTCACGCAGTTCATGGATGATGTCAAGAGCGAGGTCGAAGCGATCGACGATTTCCCCGATCAGGTTGAGCTGCCTGTCATCCGCCAGCTGGGACGTACAGACCAGGTAGTTTCACTGGCCGTCAGCGGGCCGATGAGCACTCCGGATCTCAAAGCCTATGCAGAACAGATCAAGGATGGCTTGCAGCGCCTGCCACTGGTGTCGCAGGTCACCGTGAACGGTTTTTCCGAGCACCAGCTGCAGGTGCTGGTCTCTGCAGTGACACTGCAGCGCCACGGCCTCAGCATCAGCGACATCTCCAATGCGATCGCACGCCAGAGCGTCGATTTGCCGGCAGGCGTCATCGAGACACAGCAGCGAAATTATTTGATCCGTTTCATGGATCAGCGGCGCACCATCGAAGAGCTCAAGCAGCTGGTGATCATCGGCGCCAACGGCAGCGGTGGAGAGCTGCGTCTCGGCGATATCGCCACCATACGCGATACCTTTGAACTGGATGAGGAGAAGATTCTCTTCAATGGTGAGCGTGCGGCGCTGTTGCAGATCAATAAAGCCAAGAGTGATGACACCCTGCGGGTTTTTGATGCCGTTGAAACCTTTGTCAAACATGAGCAGCAGCTTGCTGCACCCGGCGTCAAATTGACGCTGACCAATGACAACTCCAGCATCGTGCGCAGCCGCCTGCAGATCCTGGTTTCGAACGGGCTGCAGGGACTGGTGCTGGTGTTCATCGTCATGTGGCTGTTTTTCAAGTTTCGCTTCGCCTTCTGGGTGGCGCTGGGACTGCCGGTCTCGTTTCTTGGCGGCCTGTTCGTACTCTCGCTGCTGGGACAGTCGATCAATATGA
>JAUVEG010000122.1 GCA_030594925.1 Gammaproteobacteria bacterium | reverse complement strand
TAGAGCTGGCTGAATGTCAGGCTGTCCTGGTGATGCTGTCTGTAGACGGGATTGGCTTCGAAATAGGAGAGGGTGTCATGCATCCAGCCCATGTTCCACTTCATGGAGAAACCGAGGCCGCCCATACTGGTGGGACGCGACACCATCGCAAATGCCGTGGACTCCTCCGCGATCGTGACGACGCCGGGAAAATCGGCATGGATCACCTCGTTGGTCTCACGCAGAAAGGCGATGGCCTCGAGGTTCTCGCGACCGCCGAACTCATTCGGATCCCATTGCCCCTCTTCACGCGAGTAGTCGAGATAGATCATCGAGGCGACGGCGTCGACGCGCAGTCCGTCGATATGAAACTCTTCGATCCAGTAGAGCGCATTGGCAATCAGGAAGTTGCGCACCTCGTTGCGTCCATAGTCGAAGATGAGAGTACCCCAGTCCATATGCTCTCCACGTTTGGGGTTTGCATGTTCATACAGGGTTTTGCCATTCAGTCTGGCCAGTGCAAAGTCATCTTTGGGGAAGTGGGCCGGAACCCAGTCAAGAATCACACCGATGTGATGTTGATGGCAGAGATCGACAAAATAGCGGAAATCATCCGGTGAACCATAACGCGAGGAGGGGGCGAAATAGCCGCTCACCTGGTAGCCCCAGGACTCATCCAGCGGATGCTCCATCATCGGCAGCAGTTCAATATGGGTGTAACCCAGGCCGCTCACGTAAGGCACCATCTGATCGGCAATCTCACGAAAGTTCAGGAATCCCCCCTTTTCGTCCAGCCTCCAGGAGCCGACATGCACTTCGTAAGCAGACATCGGCTGGCGCTGCCAGTCGTTGCCGGCGCGCTTTTCCAGCCAGGCGCTGTCCTTCCATTCGTAGGACTCCTTGCTGGCGATAACCGAGGTGGTGTCGGGGCGCTGCGCCATCTGCTGGCCATAAGGGTCGGCTTTCAACTTGATGTCGCCGTCGCGGGTAAAGATCTCATACTTGTAACTGTCGCCAGGCTGCAGGCCGGGGATAAAGAGTTCCCATATGCCGGAGTGACCGCGGTTGCGCATCGGATGACGCAGGCCGTTCCAGCCGTTGAAATCACCGACCACACTGATGCGCTGGACATCGGGAAGCCAGATGGAGAAGAGGCAGCCGCTGACGCCATCGATGGTTTTCAGGTGTGCGCCAAGGAACTTCCACGCCTGTTTGTGTTTGCCCTGTGCGAACAGATGGATATCGATATCGCCTACCTGCGGGCCAAAGCTGTAGGGTGAGTGGAACTCCCTGCCTTCGCCTGTCGCTTTATCGATGCATCTGAGTTTGAAATGGTGTGGAATCGCAGCGGCTTCCCTGCTGCCGAGGTGTGCTTCAAACATCTCGGAGCCTTCGACGCGCGTCATTCTGCCGTAGCCGATCAGTTCGACCTCTTCGGCCATCGGCATGAAGGCGCGAAATACCTCTCCATCCCCCTCGGGGTGGCGGCCCAGTGTTTCAAACGGGTCGTGGTGGGTTCCATTTTGCAGTTGTTGTAAGCTGTTGTTCATGTGACGATCCTGTTGGATTCTTCCAACCTTGTATATATTTTTCGGCTCACTGCCGGGATATCCAGCTGTTTCCAGGTGAAAGCCCAAAGCCAGTTGTTTTCGATTGTTCCGGGGGTATTCATGCGCGCCTCCGAGTCCAGCGAGAGGCAATCCTGAAGTGGAATCACAGCCAGATTGGCCCTGCTGTCGAGGGCGGCGGTAATCATGGCGTCGACGACCTGGCTCTCTGTATCGATGCCCAGGACTTCGAGTACATGCTTTTGCTCATTTTCTTCCAGGGAACGGTACCAGCCGAGCGTCGTGTCATTGTCATGCGTGCCGGTGTAGCTGACCGTACAGGGAAGGATGTTCCGGGGTTTGTGCGGGTTGTCATCGAAATGGTCGAATGAGAATTGCAGCACCGCCATGCCGGGCAGGTGAAACTGCTGTTTCAATGCAATCACTTCATCGGTGATGACGCCGAGATCTTCCGCAACCAGTGGCAGATCACCCATCTGCTGCTGCAGCGCAGTCAGCAGTTCCTCACCAGGGGTCTCCAGCCAGAAACCTTCAATCGCTGTTTCACACTGCGCGTCGATCTCCCACACGGCAACCAGACCGCGAAAGTGGTCGATGCGCACCAGGTCGAACCACTCGAAGTGATGCTGCAGCCGCTGCAGCCACCACTTGAAGCCATCCTGCTGCATGCGCTCCCAGTCATAGTGGGGATTTCCCCAGCGTTGCCCGGTTTCAGCGAAGTAGTCCGGCGGGACGCCTGTGACGACGGTTGGCATGCCATTTTCATCGAGCAGGAAGAGCTCCGGCCACACCCACACGTCGGCGCTGTCGTGGGCGACAAAGATGGGGATGTCGCCGAACAAGGCTATCCCTGATTTGGCGGCATGCCGGCGGATCTTTTGCCAGGCGGCATAGAGTTGATACTGCTCCCAGCGAATCAGCTGCAACTGCTGCGGATGCGAGTGACGAAATTCATCCAGTGCGGCAGAGTCACGAAATTTATAGGCGTCGGGCCATTGATACCAGGGCTTCTGCCCAAAGCGGTTTTTGAGGAGAACGAACAGTGCATAGTCGTCCAGCCAGAAACGCTGGCTGTCATGAAAAACAGCAAAGCCGGGGTCACTCTCGTCCAGTGCCGGGATCTCTTTCAGCAGCGCCGGATTGGTGGCGAATGCAGAGTTGCACTGATAGGGGCAGAGTCCGTCCTGCGGAACGCCAAGCGGCAGCATCTGCCATACAGTGATTCCTGACAGCGCCAGAAAATCGAGCCACTGTTCTGCGTCATCAAATGTATGCGAAGGCAGGGATGTGGGGTGCAGCAGGATGCCTGCACGGCGCTGGTTCATTTGAAATGGAGGCATGGTTCAGAAGTTACCGGTAAACCTTGAGTGACCAACATTTTCGCAAATGAGTCAAATATAAGTAATGACTCTCGCAAAGACGCCAAGGTTTTTCTTGGCGTGCTTTGCGTCTTTGCGAGAGACCATAATGTTTTTTTGCATCGTGAGTCTGAGACCTGATCTCGCTGGTGTAGCTGTGTATTCGACGATGAAGGATTGATCATGCGCCTGATGACCCTCTCTGCATGGTCCCGGCATTCTCCATATCGCCGCCGCCGACAGAGACGGGCGTATCGAGACTCTCGGGAGGGGTTTTGCCGAGTATTGTATAGAGCGACTTCAGCTGTATGCGAAACAGTTCATCGAAATCATTGACGCTGCCGGAGGGGTTGTAATCCCCGAACCACCAGAACCAGTCGGAGCTTTCGCAGACGGCCAGCAGCTTTTCGATACGCGCGCGTTTCGCTTTAGTGAATTTTTTTCCGGCCATGACTTCATCGTAGCTCTGTTTGGCTTCAACCAGCAGATCCCAGGCGAGGTTCTTATCTTTGCTGCCGATCCAGGTCGAGAAGGTGCCATACACCCAGCTGCCTGCAACCAGGGAGGTGAGTTGCTCTTCACGGATCTTATGATCCATCTCTGCATAGGTCCGGACCCTGATTTTGTCGCTTTTGATCAACGCCTTGTAGAGTCCGTCTAGGAAATAGCGGCCATTATTGGGGTAGTATTCCCACGCGTTTTCGCCATCGAGAATCACGGAGATCACATGTTTGTCGGCGTCTTCTCCAAGACCGTCAGCAATTGTTTCGACATGTTTGACAAAATCAGCGACTGCATCATCCGCATGCCAGTCGCTGTACTCGAAACCGATCAGATCAGAGAGTCCATCGTCACGGAAATAGATCCTGGTGTGCAGATCATCGAGGCGGTAGGGCATAAACAGCGGGCGCACCCCGGTCCCATCATTGGGATCGCAGCCCGTATTTTCAACGCAGCTGTTTCTCCACAGCGCTTCGCCGGATGCGGTCCACTCAATCTCGATTTCAGCGAGCTGTGCGATGGCGTCATCGCTGAGACCGCCTTCAGAGAGCCAAACGCCTTTGGGTTTGTGACCAAAAAAACCTTCAAAAACCTCGAAGCCATGCTGCAGATGCCAGCGGGAGCGTTCTTCTCCCCCCGGGTATCTACTCTGCTCCGGCGCAGGATCATCAGGCTGGGCATCACGCATGTTGGCAAAGTCATTCAGCAATGGAATGATCGGATGCGCATAGGGGGACATCGAGAGTTCTATCTGGCCGCTCTCAGCCAGCGCCCTGTAGCGCGGGATCAGTCCCGCCATGGCCTCATGAATCACCTCCATCAGTGCTCTGCGATCCTGCTGTGAAAACTGCTTTCCCTTCTCCATCAGTGATTTCACGACATCACTCTGCTTCAGAGAACAGCCCAGCCAGGCGATGTGATACCACATCAATAGATCGATGAAAAACTGCTCATGCAGATAGTCGAGGCAGAAGCTGCGCATTTCAGGCAGATCTTCGGGCATGTCATCAAAGATATGGCTGAGCATGCTGAAGTGCTTGTAGGGATCAATCATGCGTGGCGCATGCGCCCTGCGGCAGGCGTTGATCAGTTGCTGGCGCCCTTCGGCGTTATCCGGTATTGGCGTCGCGCCAGCCAGGGCATTAAGCAGTGGATCTAGCATGGCGGAGCCATCCTTGAGGTAGCTGCCCAGTTGTCTGGCGTAGTCATCCAGCTGCTCCAGCAGGATCGGCGCAAAGTTGACCACTGTACGCATCTGCGGGTTGTTCTCCAGATGGGCGGCCATATCGGCATAATCCTTGATGCCATGCAGATAGACCCATGGCAGGCGGTATTCACCATCCAGACCCTCCTGGTAGTAGGGTTGGTGCATGTGCCAGCACAGTACAAAGTTGACAGGTCGAGTCATAGGTCTGTTTCCGGAATTAAGATGAAACGCCGGTGAAGAGGTTTTGCCCGAGCATCTCAGGAGTCACCATGACTACACCCTTTTCAGTGACATGAAAGCCCCGGCGTCTATCTTCATCGTGGTCAACGCCAATTTCAGTGTTTTCGGCAATAAAGCAACCCTTGTCAATGACGGCCTTGAGGATGGTGCAATTTCTGCCAATGTTGACCTTTGGCAGGATAACGCTGTCTTTGACTTGCGCATAGCTGTGGATCATTGTGCCGAAGAAGATGACGGAACGTTTGACGCGGG
>JAUVEG010000273.1 GCA_030594925.1 Gammaproteobacteria bacterium | reverse complement strand
AGTTGGCAGTTGGCAGTTGGCAGTTGGCAGTTGGCAGTTGGCAGTTGGCAGTTGGCAGTTGGCAGTTGGCAGTTGGCAGAAGTCTAATCAACTCCTTGCCAACTGCAAGCCGTTTTTTCTGAAATCTGCAACTTTTTTATGGTTTTTACTGCAAACTGCATACTGACGACTGCAAACTTTCTATTACTGACAACTGCAAACTCTCTTATCTTGCTGCAAACTGCTAACTGAAGACTGCCAACTTTCTTGTCAGGCTGTGGTAATCACGATCCTGCTGATTTCACTGGGCGCGAGTACGCGCAACGGCGGCCCCCAGTACCCTGCTCCACGGCTGACGAATATCTGCTGCCCGGGCCTGTGTTCATGCAGTCCCCACAGATAGGGCTGATCGAGTTTTACCAGCAATCCAAAAGGGAATATCTGCCCGCCGTGGGTATGACCGCTGAGCATCAGATCGCAGCGCTTCTCTTCGACCAGTGAAATCGATTTCGGCTGGTGAGAGAGAACGATGACCGGTATGGATTGATCCACTCCACTGTATGCTGCATCAACGTCAGGCGGTCTCACACCAAAACGCGCCCCGGTGAGATCATTGATCCCCACCAGGCTGAATTTGCCTGCATCATTGCCGAAAATAATATTCTGATTGGTCAGCGGCTTGATCCCCAGCGCCCGAACCTCTTTCAGTATGGCTTCTACACCATGAAAATATTCATGATTTCCTGTCACAAAGTAGGTCGGCGCATCGAGCGCCTTTAATGGCTCCAGATCTCGCCTGATTCTCTGCGGCGGCAGGTCGAAGAGATCGCCGGTAATAACGACCATGTCGGGTTGCATCGCGTTGCTTCGCGCGACGATCTCCTGCATGAATTCACGTTTGATAGTGCGACCGACATGCACATCCGTGAGTTGCACAATGGTGAATCCGTTGAATGGGAACTCCTTGATTCGAACCACCACATCGTTCACCTCCGGCAGCCGGGTTCCCTGTGAAAACCCGCGCCACAGGTATGAGGCCGCAGCGAGCAGCATGGCCGTATCGAATATCACCTTGATGACTCGCCGCCGCTCCTGATCGAACGGCACCCGCCGCGAAATCGAGACCGTCAGGTCGTAAACCAGAGCGACGACAAGCAGCATAAAAGTGGATCCGATAAAGAGACTGATCGTCAGGTAGAGAGCAAGTGATTCGGGAATAAAGCCAGTCACCACATCGACAGCAAAAGCCACTTCACCCGCCATGATAGTGATCATCAGGAGAGCGCCAATCCTGTGAAGCCGCGGAGAGAGCTGGCAGAAAAAACGCCGGTAGACGTAATAGTTGGTCAGCGCCAGAACCGTCAGAAAGATGCTGATAAAGATGAGTTGACGCTCAATACTCATAAAGTGTTCCGGCAATCAGATTCTATTCTCAACTTATATCTGGACGTCAGTCGTTCATTCCGATCTCTTTATTGATTTCAACCAGGTTTCCGCCTGGATCGCGGAGATGAAAACATCTGATTCCCCACTCTTTTCGATCATGGGGCTTGTTGATCGGAACAACGCCTTTCCCTACTAACGCATCATATGCGCCATCGACATCTTCCACGGCAAAGATCAGACAAACATCATCCTGCTGTTGTGACTTTGGTTTTGGCGGCTCGGCTCCGATAGCTTCCGCCATGGGTTCTTTTCCAAACAGCGCCAGCACATGACCATCAGCATCGAAGTCCGCGTAAAAGCCATTTTCATCTCCCCAGGCTACAGAAAACCCCATGATGTCCCGGTAAAAAATAAAGCAATCATGGTAATTCGATACCAGCAACCTGGTGTGTGTCATCTTCATTGATTCTCTCCTATAGGAATTGATGATTTTACTCTACATCTACGCCAGGCGCTGCTTCCAACCGCTATTGCAGAGCCGTCTCTATGGAGAGCCTGTCGCATCAGGAGTCACGGCGGCTCTCCCGGAGAGGCTCCGGGAATAAAAAACCTACTGCGGAAATGTCCTGTTGGTCAATGCTGAACTCCTTTTGAAAAGAGTCCATACAGGCAGGGCAAAACAAACAGGGTCAACAGAGTGCTGGAAGCCAGTCCACCGATGACAACTGTCGCCAGGGGGCGTTGCACTTCAGATCCAACACCGCTAGCGAGCAGCATTGGAATCAGGCCAAGCGCCGCGATAGCAGCGGTCATCAGTACCGGGCGCAGACGCGAGAGTGCACCGCGCAAAACGGCATCGGAAATCGATTCACCGGCCTGGACATTCTGGTTGATGGCATTGACCATCACCACGCCGTTGAGCATAGCGACGCCGAACAGGGCAATGAAGCCAATGGAACCTGGAACCGACAGATACTGCCCCGTCATGTAAAGTGCTGCGATGCCGCCAATCAGCGCCAGCGGCACATTGAGCATGATCAGCAGCGCCTGTCCAACGGAGTGAAAGGCGAAGTAGAGCAGCAGGAAAATCAGGCCGAGAGAGAGTGGCGCCACGATCATCAGGCGCTGCTGCGCCCGCTGCTGGTTTTCGAACTGCCCGCCGAAAACGACTGCGTAACCGGCAGGCAGGTCTATCTCCTCTGCGATGCGCCGGCGCAGTTCCGTAACCAGACCACCCATATCACGCCCTTCTACATTGGACTGAATGACAACCCTGCGCTGCACATCATCGCGACGGATCTGCGGCGGTCCGGATTCAATGACCACTTCGGCCATTTCTCCGAGTCGCACCCAGGCACCGTTGGGAGCCTGAAGCACCAGCTGTTTCAGCTTCCCGGTATCATTGCGCCAGGCCTCCGCCAGACGTACAGAGATAGCATAGCGCTCTTTGCCCTGGATCACCTCTCCGGCCCCGACGCCGCCTATGCCGTCGGAAACCAGATCCATCACCTGTGAAACCGGTATGCCGTAGCGGGACAAAAGATCACGGCGGGGACGGATGGTCAGCTGCGCCTGTCCAACGGAGTGAATGGCGAAGTAGAGCAGCAGGAAAATCAGGCCGTGAGAGAGCGGCGCCACGATCATCAGGCGCTGCTGCGCCCGCTGATGGTTTTCTAACTGCCCGCCGAAAACGACTGCGTAAC
>JAUVEG010000190.1 GCA_030594925.1 Gammaproteobacteria bacterium | reverse complement strand
ATCCTGGAGATTTGAAAGCTGAGCCGAATTATTTTGAAAAAGCCGGGAGTGATCTGTTCTTCAAGCGCTTGATTCATGAAGTACTGCTCAGAGATTTTTACAAATGGTTTAGGCGGAATAGAGACGCTTGTTTTTAACCAGCTCGCATAGACATCCTGTAGCGCCTGCAGGTAGATTTCGCTGAGAGCCCGGCTGTTGCTATCTCTCTCTGCCAAAATCCGGCAGACATCATTCTCTCTCCAGGAAGAGCACTCGAGCTCCTGCAGCTGCATTTTGAGCCTTACAAAATTTTCATCGTACGAAATGTTTCGCGTGATCGGCCGAACCTGTACAAATTGAGGGTTCTTGAGATTCACAAACTCGATATCCGAAGGCCCGAATTGCGCATGAATTTTCAAAAGCTGTTGTTCGAGTTTTTTATAGCGCGGGCAGGTTGTCGGCAAGAGCGCGGTGAATGGATTGACTGTTCCTGAGGTCACCCCCTCGAATTCGCCGGAGTATTCAACAAGCATGCTTTTTGCAGAGAAACAAAAAGCAACTCCCCACTCTTCAGCGGCAACATATTTCTGGACGATCACTTCGTCGACATCCCGGTTCAGGAATGCTTTTTTAATAGAGGCTGAAACCACCTCTTTGTCGAGTGGTCCATAGGTGGAAAATTGTCCTGCCTGAGAGAACTCATCCTGATCCTCCCTTTTTGAGGAGCTGCGTACGAGATATTGACTGGAGCCGTCGAGATTTAAATCATCTCCATCGTCTCTTGCAATCACGACATACTCCGGCACTGTTACGATGCTGCCCAGCGCTTTCAGGCGTGATGCTTTGGTTTCAATCATCGGCAGGCTAGAAGATAACCATCAATGTAATAAACAACGCAAAAAAGAGGATTCCCCAGATAAGAAATTGCTTCTTATTTTCCTGATACAGCGACAGCACAAAAAAGAAAAATGCCCCGATAAGCATCGCGCCTTTGGCAATGAGGATCCCTATGATTGGAATCAATGGAATCAGAGAGGGAATGGCATGCGCCGGTCCGCTAAAAGAGAAGAGCAGCAGTGCAAGGGCTATGTTTCGAAGAAACATATTGTCATTGTAACTATCCGGTATCGTGTCAAATTCGCAAACCAAGCCACTGTTTCCGGGCATATCGGTAACACCGCGCCCGCCAGATCTCACATACTTCTCAGCACTTCAATATAATTTGCCCGCTCGTAGGCCGCCGGATCTGCGGCATGCTGCTGGCTGACTGACCCTTTCAACTGTTCGACGGATTCATACTCATGCTCCTCCATCCACTGCTGCATCTCTCCGAGAATCGTCCCCAGGTATTCCGGGGAGTTTTTCAGCAGGGTGGCGCACAGATGGGTGACATCCGCGCCGGCGAGCAGCAGCCGCATGGCGTCTTCCGCGTTATGGATGCCGCCGGTTGCGGCCAGGGTCAGATCGACCTTGTTGTGCAGCATGGCGATCCAGCGCATCGCCAGCAGTGATTCCCCCGAATGGGAGAGGTGCAGCTGCGGCGTCACGTCGAGGCTCTCCAGGTCGATACCCGGCTGGTAGAAGCGATTGAACAGCGACACGCCGTCGGCGCCTGCAGATTCAAGACGCCTCACCATGTTGGCGACCGAGCTGAAGTAGGGCGATATCTTGACGATAACCGGGATTTCGAGACAGCATTTGACCGCCTTGAGGGTGTCGATATAGCGCTGCTCCACCTCTTCACCGCCCTCATCGATGTCAGCGGCGACATAGTAGATATTGAGTTCGAGTGCGTCGGCGCCGGTTTGCTGGATTTCGAGGGCGTGATCGACCCAACCGCCGGCAGAGACGCCATTGAGGCTGGCAATGACAGGGATATCCAGCGACTGTTTGAGTTGGTCCAGCTGCGCCAGATAGCTGTCGATGATTGAACCATGCTGGTCCGGGAAGGGGCGGTAGCTGTCGGCTTCAGCATGTCCGATATCCTGGTTGTGCAGGAAAGTATCGAAAAGCTCATCTTCGGCACGAATCTCCTCTTCGAACAGGGAGTACATGACAAGGGCCGATGCACCCGCATCCTCCAGACGTTTTGCAGTGTCAGGATTGCGTGACAGCGGCGAGGCGGACGGCACCAGCGGATTTTTCAGTGTCAGTCCGAGATATTGTGTTGATAGATCCATCACTCTTCCTCCGGGAGTTCTGTGAGTACGGCTTCATGTTTAAAATCGATATCGGCGAGTTGTTTGTAGAGATCGAATTTCGCCCGTGCCTGTTCGCCTGACCTGCGCATAAACTCCTCTGCCTGTTCGGGATGCGTACGGCGCAGCATGCTGAAGCGGACCTCGGTGTCGGCAAACTCGTTGAATGCAATCGAAGGCTCTTTGGAGTCGAGCTGCAGAGGGTTTTCTCCCTTCCCGGCGCGACGCGGGTCGAAGCGGAACAGCTGCCAGTGACCTGATTTGATGGCCAGATCCTGCTGTTTCAGGTTGTTTTTCAGATCGATGCCATGTGCGATGCAGGGGCTGTAGGCGATGATCAGCGAAGGCCCTGGATAGGCTTCAGCCTCCATGAAGGTGCGCAGCGTCTGCATATCCTTAGCGCCGAAGGCTACGTGGGCGACATAGACGTTCTCATAGGCCATGGCGATCATGGCGAGATCCTTCGTGTGCGCGCTCTTGCCGCTGGCGGCGAATTTGGCGACGGCGCCCAGCGGTGTGGCCTTGGATGCCTGGCCGCCGGTGTTGGAGTAGACTTCGGTATCCAGCACCAGGATGTTGATATCGCGTCCCGAGGCCATTGCATGATCCAGGCCGCCGAATCCGATGTCGTAGGCCCAGCCGTCGCCGCCGACGATCCACACGCTCTTTTTCACCAGGTAGTCTGTCAGATTCAGCAGTTCACGCGCCGGCGGACTATCCAGTTTTTTCAGGGCGTCGACAAGGGTTGCAACCCGCTGACGCTGTTCATAAATGCCGACTTCATCCGACTGGTCGGCATCGAGAATCTGCTGCACCAGCTCCTGGTCCAGCTTGCCCAGTTGCTGCAGCAGGATTTTGGCGTGTTCGCAGTGCTGATCGACGGCAAGCCGGAAGCCCAGACCAAATTCTGCATTATCCTCGAACAGCGAGTTGTTCCAGGTGGGTCCGCGCCCATCTTCATTGGTGGTATAGGGTGTGGTCGGCAGGTTGCCGCCGTAGATCGAGGAGCAGCCTGTGGCGTTGGCGATCATCATGCGGTCACCAAACAGCTGGGTCGCCAGTTTGATGTAGGGGGTCTCGCCGCAGCCGACGCAGGCGCCGGAGAACTCGAACAGCGGCTGCGCCAGCATCGACCCCTTCATGGTGCGCCACTTGACCTGGTTGCGGTCAAACTCGGGCAGTTTGAGGAAATAGTCCCAGTTGATACGCTCCTGCTCACGCAGTTGAGGCGTATAGGGTTCCATATTCAGCGCCTTGCGGTTTGCCTGGCTCTTGTCCTTGGCAGGGCAGATCTCGACGCATAAGCCGCAGCCGGTGCAATCCTCCGGAGCCACCTGGTAGATGATGTGCGTATTCTCCGGGAACTCACGGCCCTTGATCTTGACATGCTTGAAGCTCTCGGGCGCATCACTGGCTGCATCGGCTGGAAAAGCCTTGCTGCGAATGGCCGCGTGGGGGCAGACAAAGGGGCACTTTCCGCAGTGGATGCAGAGCTTCTCGTCCAAAACGGGTATCTGCAGCGCCAGGTTGCGTTTTTCCAGTGCGGCGGTACCCAGCGGCCAGGTTCCGTTGTCCGGCAGCAGGCTGACCGGCAGTTGATCGCCGCGCTCGGCGATGAGTTCGAGCGTCACTGATTTGACGAATTCGGAAGCGCGTTGTGGAATGCTCTCTACCTGTGCGGCGCTGCTGCCGGTCTCTGCCGGGATGGCGACTGCATGCAGATTCGCCAGGGCGCTGTCGATGGCCTTGAAGTTGCGTTCGACAATACGGCGACCCT
>JAUVEG010000206.1 GCA_030594925.1 Gammaproteobacteria bacterium | reverse complement strand
CATCGCTTTGATGCGCAAAAAACGCTGTTTGTCGATGACAGTCTGCCGGTGCTTCACTCTGCTGAAAATTATGGTATTCACAGGGTGGTTGCGATCACGGCGCCGGACAGTACGCAGCAGCACAAAGAGGTTGAAGGGTTTTTATCAATACGGGATTTTTCGGAGTTGATGTGATGCATCTGCTATTTGGTATCAGAGTAAAGTGACAACCCGTCTCAAATTTTAGTCATGACTCTCGCCAAGACGCCAAGCTCGCCAAGAAAAACCTTTGCGGTCTTGGCCTACATGGATGTAGGTCAGGGGCGTAAGCAGGACGCGGAAGCTTTGCGTCTTTGCGAGAGAAAATAATTTCTTTCATGTCTCGTCAGTCTGAAACTTGGTCAAGTTAGGGTATCATTCCCGCAACATTTTTATCTTTGAGACATCAATGGCAACTCTACTCACTCTACGCAACATGACATTGGGTTACAGCGGCCCGTTGCTGCTCGATGGCGTTGACTTGACCATTCGTCAGGGTGAACGCGTCACCCTGATCGGACGCAACGGCGAGGGCAAGTCAACTCTCCTAAAGGTGATCGCCGGGCTGATCCGGGCGGACAGCGGCGAGCGCCAGGTGGTGCAGAATGCCGTTATCGCCTACATGCCCCAGGATATTCCAGCCGATCTGCACGGCACGGTGTTCGAGATTGTCTCCCAGGGTCTGGAGGGACTCGCTGATGTGATACTTGCTTACCACAAGGCGACCCTGACGGTGATGGAAGACCCCGGTGAAAAAAATCTCGACTATCTGGCCAGGGCGCAGCAGGCTCTGGAGGATGCAGACGGCTGGCAGCTTGAGCAGCAGGTGGAGACCACCCTGTCGCGGCTCTCCCTCGAGAGCGAGCAGGAGACGCAATTCAGCGCCCTCTCAGGCGGCCTCAAGCGACGTGTGCTGCTGGCGCGGGAGCTGGTCAAAAAACCACAGCTATTGTTGCTCGACGAGCCAACCAACCACCTCGATATCGAGAGCATCCAGTGGCTTGAGCAGTTCCTTAAAAGCTGGAACGGCAGCCTGCTGTTTATCACGCATGATCGTGCTTTTATGCAGAACCTGGCGACCCGTATTCTCGAACTCGATCGCGGCAACCTCACCGACTGGCCGGGGGATTATCAGAACTATCTGCGCCGGCGCGAAGAGCGCGCCCATGCCGAGGCGAAGGAGAATGAGCGTTTCGACAAGCGTCTCTCCCAGGAGGAGGTGTGGATCCGCCAGGGTGTCAAGGCGCGGCGCACCCGCAACGAGGGGAGGGTGCGTCAGCTTGAGGCAATGCGTGAAAAGTTCCGTCAACGCAGGAGCGTCCAGGGCAAGGTCAGGATCAATATGCAGCAGGCCGAACGCTCCGGCAAGCTGGTGGCCGAAGTTGAAGATGTCAGTTACAGCTGGGATGGCGAGCCGGTCATCCGGAACTTCTCCACCACACTCATGCGTGGCGACAAGATTGGCATCATCGGTCCCAACGGCTGTGGGAAGTCGACGCTGCTGAATCTGCTGCTGGGGAAACTCGAGCCACAGAGTGGAACCATCAAAACAGGCACAGGGCTCGAGGTTGCCTATTTTGATCAGCTCAGAGCATCGCTGGATCTTGATAAGACAGTCCAGGAGAATGTCGGCGAAGGTTCCGATCGCGTCGAGGTCAATGGAAGCAGCCGTCATATCATCTCCTACCTGCAGGACTTTTTGTTTGCTCCCGACCGGGTGCGCCAACCACTCAACTCACTCTCAGGAGGAGAGCGCAACCGGGTTCTGCTTGCCAAGCTCTTTACCCGTCCGGCAAATCTGCTGGTGCTCGACGAGCCGACCAATGACCTGGATGTGGAGACCCTGGAGCTGCTGGAGGAGCTGCTGATCAATTTCGAGGGAACGGTGCTGCTGGTGAGCCACGACCGCGCCTTCCTGGATAACGTAGTAACCTCGACATATGTCTTCACCGGCGATGGAAACATCGACGAAGCGGTTGGTGGGTACCAGGACTGGCTGCGTGAACAGCGGGCGGCTAAGGGCATCGAAGTCACTGAAAAGATCGCAAACAAGCCGCTTGTGAAGCAGAAAAAGCGTGTTGTAGATACAAAGATCAGCTATAAAATACAACGTGAATTAGAACAATTACCAAAGCAAATAGAAGTACTTGAGAATAAAATAAAGAATATACATGAGGAGTTGGCAAAGCCTGAAATCTACACGGATCGCCCGGATGAGGCCGCTGTGATTCAACAGCAGCTGGCGCGAAACCAGATGCAGCTTGAAACGCTCTACAGCCGCTGGGAGGAGTTGGAGGAGTAACCAATTCAGACTCTATTCGTCAGGTATGGGGTATGATTAGATTCAAGATCCGTAGGGCGGTATAAGCGGTAGCGCATCCCGCCGTGATGCATGGTGCAATGCGCAGGCTTATTGCACCCTACGGTTTTTGCGCTCTCAACATTGATTATTTCATTTTAATCTGTGTGCATCCGTGTTCATCTGTGGTTAAAAAAATCTGAGAGGTTTGTTAAAGCCATGCAGGATCCTGTAGAACACTCTGATAGTGAACTTGGCCGTGTCGAGGTCAAGAATACCACCTGCTATATGTGCGCCTGCCGCTGCGGTATTCGCGTCACCCTGCGTGACGGCGAGATACGCCATATCGAGGGCAATCCGGAGCACCCGCATAACCGGGGCGTGATCTGCGCAAAGGGCGCATCCGGGATCATGAAGCAGTATTCGCCTGCGCGCCTCAGCAAACCGCTGCTGCGCAAGCAGGATGCAGAACGCGGCGAATCGGAATTTGAGGAGATTAGCTGGGAAGAGGCGTTCTCGATCATGGAGGAGCGTCTCGGCCATCTGCGGGCGACCGACCCCAAGAAGTTTGCCCTGTTTACCGGACGCGACCAGATGCAGGCGCTGACCGGACTCTTCGCCAGGCAGTTCGGTACGCCCAACTACGCGGCGCATGGCGGCTTCTGCTCCGTCAACATGGCGGCCGGCATGATCTATACCATCGGCGGCTCCTTCTGGGAGTTCGGCGGACCCGACCTGGATCGTTCCAAGCTGTTTATCATGCTGGGCACAGCAGAGGACCACGACTCAAATCCGCTCAAAATCCACATCTCCAAATTCAAACGCAACGGTGGGCGCTTTATCTCCATCAATCCGATCCGCACCGGATACTCGGCCATTGCTGATGAGTGGGTGCCGATCAAACCCGGCACAGACGGTGCGCTGCTGCTGGCAATCTGCCATGAAATCATCAAGCAGGGGCTGTTTGACCGTGAGTTCCTGATTCAGTACAGCAATGCCGCAGAACTGGTGGTCAATGATCCCGAACGTGATGATTTTGGTCTGTTTCACCGCTTCGAGATGCATGTGGAGGAGGGCTGTTTCGATCCCGAGAACAAGCTCTGGTGGGATCGTGAAATCGGCGCGATTGGAACGCACACCCCGGGGGCCGACCCGGTCATTCTGGGTGAATATACCCTCGATGACGGTGTCAAGGTAACGCCCTCATTTCAGCTCCTGAAAGATCGTGTCGAAGAGTACACGCCGGAGTGGGCGGAGGGCATCACCCATATCCCTGCAGAGACGATCCGCCGTCTGGCGCACGAGATGGGGGTGACAGCCCGTGACCAGAAGATCGAACTGCCGATCGCATGGCGGGATGTATGGGGCAATGAGCATAAGTCGGTGACGGGTAATCCTGTCTCCTTCCACGCCATGCGCGGACTGGCGGCCCACTCCAACGGCTTTCACACCATTCGTGCGCTGAGC
>JAUVEG010000243.1 GCA_030594925.1 Gammaproteobacteria bacterium | reverse complement strand
CCAGGCAGGAGTCACTCCTGCCCGGCACTCTGAAGCGTAGTGACCTTAAAGGATTGCTAATCCCGGGTCAAATAATGATGGCACTCAGTACTCAGCCCTCAGTCCTCAGTCCTCGCTACTCGCTACTCAGCTTTTACGCATGCAACACTCTGCAGCGCTATCTCCAACTCTTCGTCGGTGGGGATCACCAGGATGCTCACCGCGCTTGCATCACTGTTGATGGCGAAGGCTTGTGTACTTCGCTGAGCGTTCTTTTCGCTGTCGATCTCGATGCCCAGCGCTGTCATGCCGGCACAGCTCTGCGCCCGTGTCTGTGCGTCATTTTCGCCAATTCCACCGGTAAAAACCACGGCATCCAGGTGGCCGAGCACTGCATAGTAGGCGCCGATGTATTTCCTGATGCGGTAGCAGTACATCTGCAGCGCCAAGCGGGCGCGCTCGTCACCGGCATCGGCCAGGCGGTGCACTTCGCGCATGTCGTTGGATCCGCAAATCCCTTTCAGGCCGCTCTCTTTATTCAGCAGGTTCTCTATCTCCTCGTTGCTCAGACCGGCCCCCCGGCCCAGATAGAAGTGGATGGCGGGATCGATGTCACCGCAGCGGGTGCCCATGATCAAACCTTCCAGCGGGGTCATGCCCATCGAGGTATCGACGCTGCGGCCCTGGCTGATGGCGGCGGCGCTGGCGCCGTTGCCGAGGTGCAGCGTGATCAGGTTTAGAGAGGAGAGGGGTTTGCCGAGTTGCTGCGCAGCCTGTTTGGCGACATAGTGATGCGAGGTGCCGTGAAACCCGTAGCGGCGAACATGCTGCTCTGAATAAAGCTTTTCCGGGAGTGCATAGCGCCAGGCATGTTGCGGAATCGACTGATGAAAGGCGGTGTCGAATATGGCCACCTGGGGGATATCCGGCGCAGCCTGCAGGGCAACCTCGATGCCCATGAGGTTGGCCGGATTGTGCAGCGGGGCGAGCGGGATCATCTCCCTGATGCGCTCGACCACTTCATCATCGATCAGCGTTGGCTGTGTGAAATATTCACCGCCGTGCACCACGCGGTGTCCGATGGCGGACAGTTCTGAAAACTCATGGATGATTCCGCTTTCACGCAGCACCCTGCCGATTTCCAGCAGGCCGTCACGGTGAGTTGGTATCGCGTGTTTGCTTTTTGTTTCATCCACTCCGTCCTGATGGTCAGTGTGCCGGTGAACAGCCTGCGGTTCGCCGATGCGCTCGATCAGACCGGAAACAAGCACCAGCGCCGCGCTCATGTCGAACAGCTGATACTTGATCGAGGAGCTACCGGAGTTGATGACCAGTACTTTCATGCTGAGGGCGATCCTGTCTGTGCCTGAACGGCGGTGATGGCGACGGTATTGACAATATCGGTGACAGTGCAGCCGCGGCTGAGGTCATTGACCGGCTTGTTCAGCCCCTGCAGAACAGGTCCGATGGCCACTGCGCCGGAGGAGCGCTGCACGGCCTTGTAGGTGTTGTTGCCGGTATTGAGATCGGGAAAAATAAACACGGTGGCACTGCCCGCCACCTCGCTGCCGGGTAATTTTGTTTTAGCGACTCCCGCATCAACCGCAGCATCGTACTGCATCGGTCCCTCGATCTTGAGGTCCGGACGCATCGACTTTGCCAGCCGGGTAGCCTCGCGCACCTCGTTCACGGCTTCGCCCTTGCCGGATTCCCCGGTGGAGTAGGAGAGCATGGCGATACGCGGTTCAATACCAAACATCTGTGCAGTTTCAGCCGAACTGATGGCGATGTTCGCCAGTTGCTCGGCATTCGGATCCGGGTTTACCGCGCAGTCGCCGTACACCAGCACGCGGTCAGGCATGCACATCAGAAATACGCTGGAGACGATGGAGATTCCAGGTTTGGTTTTAATGATCTCAAACGATGGGCGGATGGTGTGCTGCGTGGTGTGCACGGAGCCGGAGACCATGCCGTCGGCGTGGCCATGGTGAACCATCATGGTGCCGAAATAGCTGACATCAGCCATGGTGTCGCAAGCCATATCAAGCGAGATGCCCTTGTGCTGGCGCAGCTGGAAATAGCTTTCAGCATACTGCGGACGAAGCTCCGATTGCAGCGGGTCGATGATATTGACCTTCTCCAGGCGCAGCCCCAGGGCCTGGATCTTCTGCTTGATTTCGTCGCTGTTGCCCAGCAGGGTAAGCTGCGCCACACCACGCAGGGAAAGGATCTCGGCAGCGCGCAGGATGCGTTCTTCGCTGCCTTCCGGCAACACGATGTGCTGCTGTTGCGCCTTGGCCCGCTGCACCAGTTCGTACTCGAACATCAGCGGCGTCACACGGGTGCTGCGCCTGGTTGCCAGCAGTTGCTGCAGTTGCTGCAGATCGACGTTGGCTTCGACGATTCCCAAAGCGGCGGCGATCTTGTGTTCATTTTCCACCGATAGTTCGGCGGTGATACGGCTTACGTTCATCGCGGTGGTAAAGGTATCAGTTGCAGCGCCGAGAATGGCGAAGGGAGGCTTGCCAAGTCCCGCCAACAGTTTGCTTATCTGGGAGGCAGGTTTTTGCCCGCCTGTCAGCAGCAGACCGGATATCTGTGGATAGGCCGTTGAGGGGTGGGAAAGAAAACATGCCAGTATGATATCGTCGCGGTCAGAAGGGGTAATGATAAGGCTGCCCTCCTCGACATAATCGAGAAAATCCGGCGCCTGCATGGCTGCCACCTTGTAGTTCTGCACGATACGATTCAGCCCGGTCGCATCTCCAAAGATGACATGTGTCTCAAGATGACGTGCAATATCGGCGATCGTCGGTTTGGAGAGCAGCGGTTCCTGTGGTATGAAATAAACCGGAGAGTCAGCCAGCGGGGATTGTTCAAGCTGCGCCTTCAGTCTCTCAAGCTGGTCACGAGGGACACTGTTGATGACGGTTGCGAGAATGTCACAACGGCGTTCCTGCAGGGATTTCAGGAATCCACCGGCGGCATTGATGATCTCCGTGTTGCTGCGATTAATGCCGCGCACCACGGGCAGGATAGAGCAGCCCAGGTTGTTGGCGACATCACTGTTGAAATCAAACTCCAGAGCCGTATGTCCATCCCTGTAGTCTGTGCCGGCACACAATACCCGGTTGCACTTTGCCTGCAAGCCGCGGTATTTTGCCAGGATTCTTTTTAACAGTTCGTCATCGCGATTCGCTCTTACCAGTTCGCGCGCTTCATCGCTGCTGCAGCCGTACATCTCCTCATACGACAAATCCAGCTGATAGCGCTCTGCAATCAGCTGAATGAGGGGGTCGTGCTGCTCGCCAGAGCGGATGACCGG
>JAUVEG010000027.1 GCA_030594925.1 Gammaproteobacteria bacterium | reverse complement strand
CTACGGCGGATCGAACATGGGCAACCAGGGGAAAATCAAAACCGAAGCAGTCGCAGACATGGGATTCGAGCAATCCATCGTGCTGACACTGCCGCCGTTGTCAGGTGTTATTTTGCAGGCGGTGGATTAATAGCTCAGGAGGGATCCCAGCTGATTGACCCCCTCTCCAGCGGGATGTGGAGGGGGTGAATCGATTTGTCCATTCACCCGTAAACACTTGATCGCAACCCGCTTCAGTCTGTTCGAAGCCCGAACACACCTACAGGCTCACTCAGATGCTCCCTGCTGTTGCGCTTTCTCTCCCGGCTGAGCAACACTGGTAAAAACAGCGACCAGATTGGCCAGTTCGAACATGAACTCTTCAGAGAGTTGCTCCCATCTCTGCATATAGCGCTGCAGTTTTTGATCACTAAGACGGGCAAGTTTTTCTGTCACGGCAGCCAACTGCTGACCGGCGCTGGCGATGCTGTCGATAGTAGGGTTTTTCAATGCGTCGCTGGATGACTGCAGGGCCGCAACCGACTCCTTGATGTCCGAGCGTTCTGTATCTCCAGGTTGCCCGCCCTCATCAGCTGGCTCCTGCAACTCTTCGACCGCCTCTTGCAGAGAACGGACAAATTCGTCAAGCAGCCGTTGCATTCTGCCGGCGGCAGTATCTATGGCCTTGCTCGTTTGCTTCTGGTACTCCCCTGCCATCTGCTCGAGTTGACCGACGAAGGCTGCAATTTGCCTCGCAGCACTTTCAGAGGAGGCTTCGACCTGCCGCTGGATATTCTGCCCCAGCGATGTCAACTGGCCAACAAAATCCACCACTGCGCCGCTGACGCTGACAGCATCAGCCGTGCGCTGGTAGTCGACTCTCCAGCCTTCATCCGTATTAACCAGGTAGGTCACGAAATAGAGGAGATCCGCGTGTTCCCCACCCGGTTTGGAGATCTCTGTATCGATTTGCGCAACATCTCCATCGATGACAATCTTCCCCCATGTCGTTGCCATATCCCGCCACTCACGATCAAATCGCTCATAGCCTTCGACACTCTGCAGAGTTGAGTACGCAACCACATCATCACTGTCATCAGTGATGACAGCCTGCCAGAATGCCTCGCTGACCTCCGGGGCACTCTTCGGTTTTTGCTCACAGGCGCTCAGCAGCACCCCAACCAGCAGTAAACTGATTATCTGAATCACGCGACGACGCATGCTCTTCTCCTCAAGTACTATGATCAATAACAGGAATCCGGATAGGTGGAGATACGGTTTCTCAGACAATCCGGTACAGAGAACGTCTATCATACAACAGCTGCAGCATTTTACTGAATGGCTGTGGCTGCTCCCTGCTATATACCCCGTATATATCGAAAACATCTGATTTTCTAATATTAAGAATCATTATCAGAAATATAACACTGGTAAATAAAAACAATAATGATACCCACTTTGCTTATCTCGATTAATACTATATCCTTAGAGATACCAAAGGATATTACCTTTGGCATAACCGCATGAGGAGAGAAAAGAGATATGAGTCACAATGCCGTAGTCATCGTACATATCGATGAAACATTGTCAGATAACGAGATCCATAATGTAGAGCGGAATGTCTCCATAGAAGATGGCGTCCACTCTGCCTGTATGAATAGTCGCACCAGGCATCTGATGATTGTTGACTATGATGCAAAGCGAATCAAATCGGTTCAGTTACTCGGGCAGATTCGCTCACAGGGACTGAATGCTAAATTGGTTGGGGGGATATAAGGGTTCCGTGCAGGGTTGGGAGTTGCCAATAAAGCAACCCTCCAACCCTGTTTCCGCCACAGAGTTATTGAGAAGGTACGTTATCCGGGAACAACGACTATTACTGCTTTTCACCCACTCGCAAAATAATCCGCCAGAAAATCGGCAAAATCACCACTATCCGCCACCTCTTTCTGCTGCTGGCGCTGCAGTGAATTGACGCCTTCATCAATAAAACGCTGCTCTGTCTCACTGCTGATTTTACGTTGATGAAAGTAGCGGTTGTGCTGCAACGACTTGCGCCTTGCAAAGTGATAAAAACTCTCGCCATTGTCATGCATCTCTGCAAGCATCAGAGCTGACGGCGTCTCCTCAGCGCTCTTGATCTTGCTGCGCTGCTGGTTCAGGGCCGCCTGATAGGGAGCATCACGCTCATTGCTGTCCAGAAGTGCGCAGACTGACTCCATACTGGAAAGCAGCTGTTCACCCCAAACCTTAAGCGTGATATCGACGCCATTGCGACGCAATATCAACCCTGGCTCCCTGCCGCGGCGTGCGCTCAGCAGCAGGTTATTGTCGATTTCAGGACGTTCCCCGAGAGTGATCGCAGGGCTCTCCTGAAACATGCAGGTCAGCAGAAATGCTTCCAGAAACAGCATCTGGGTTTCATCGATACCCTGCGGCTGATAGGCATTGACGTCGAGTGAGCGCAATTCGACATAACGAATGCCGCGCGTATTCAGTGCACTGGTGGGTTTCTCCATCCCCTGCAGCAACTGCTTGGGCCTGACTGTGCTGTAGTATTCATTCTCGATCTGCAGAATGTTGGTATTGAGCTGTTTGTAGTTGCCCTTTTCATCCTTGAGACCAACCTGCTCCCACACCGGAGAAGATGTGTTGATGGCGCACTTTAGCGAGTCAATGTAGCTTTCAAGAGTGTTGTAGTTGGCCTTGATGCCGACACTCTCCTCTTTCTGATTCTGATAGCCGATGTCACTCATGCGCAGTGAGGTTGCATAGGGTTCGTAGTATGTCCCCTCGTCAAACTCCTGCATATTCGTGCCTTGCTCGCCAAAAAATGTTTTACACACGGCCGGGGAGGCACCGAACAGATAGGGGATGATCCATCCGTAGCGCTGCAGATTGCGCACCATCGCCATGTAACTGGAGTCGATCAGATGCTGCATCTCTCCCTGCTGGCCCTTGGCGTCTCCTTTGATGCCTGCCCACAGCGGCCAGAAGCTCTCTGCAATCGAGTAGTTGTAGTGCACTCCGGCAATAACCTGCATCACCTTGCCGTAACGATGCCCCAGACCGACGCGGTAGATATGCTTCATGCGCCCGGCGTGCGACTCACCATAACGGGCGATAGGAATATGCGTCTCGCCTGCGAGCACGCATGGCATCGATGTCGCCCACAGAATCTCTTCGCCGAGGTTTTTATAGACGTAGGTATGGATATCAGAGAGAGAGTCAAGACTCTGCCTGGCGCCATGCAGCGGCGGTGTAATCAGTTCCAGCATCGCTTCCGAGTAATCGGTTGTGACACAAGAGTGTGTCAGCGCAGACCCAAGTGCTTCAGGATGCTCCTTTTGCGACAGGGTGCCATCAGGCGCTACACGCAGGCTCTCTTTTTCAAGTCCGGTCAGAGATTTCTGCAGCAAATCAGCCGCCCCGCTCTGCTGCAGTTCACTGACCAGGCTCTCAAGATTGTTCACAGGAAAATCTCATCTGTTTGAATAATCCGCATAATTTCATGTGGTGACTCGACGCGCCAGGCATGCATACCAGATGCAGTGGAGATTGACTGCAGATTGATGCGCTTGGCCTACATGGACGTAGATCAGGGGCGTGAGCAGGCCGTTCCTGCGCATCCTGCGCTCACGGCATTTGTACGTCCATGTACGGCAGACGCGGAAGCTTCATCTCTCACCACATCCGATGGGAAGTCGAACCTGCCACTAAGGAGTTGTCCAGAAATAAGTTGCCGATATCGCACAGCAATATCGTTCGTATTCAAGGCGTAGCAAGAAGTGCATAGCAGGGTTATGTAATTTTTGCTGCAACGCTGAAGACGAACAACAGGGCAAGCAGGATCGGTAAGTTATTTTTGGACACCTCCTAAAAAGGGGCCTTGCGGCCCCCTTGATGACTACAGGCAGTCTGGATAGGAAATCACTCGCCCTCTTCGACGGCCTTCATACTCAGTCGGACACGTCCCTGCTTGTCCAGTTCCAGCACCTTGACCTTGACGATATCGCCTTCACTCAGCTTGTCGGTCACTTTCTCGACACGCTCGTTGCAGATCTGGGAGATATGCACAAGGCCGTCCTTACCGGGAAGAATGGTGACAAATGCGCCGAAATCCATGATGCGCGCAACCTTGCCTTCGTAGACCATGCCGACTTCCACGTCTGCGGTAATCTGCTCGATGCGTTTGATTGCCGCTTCTGCAGCAGCCTTGTCGGCAGAGGCCACCTTGATGATGCCATCGTCATTGATATCGATGGCGGCGCCGGTCTCTTCCGTGATGGAGCGAATGGTGGCGCCACCCTTGCCGATGACATCTCGAATCTTGTCAGGATTGATCCTGACAGTGGTGATACGCGGCGCATGCTCGGACATATGTTCGTTAGGCGCCGAGATCACCTTGTTCATCTCATCGAGAATGTGCAGACGGGCATGTTTCGCCTGATCCAGCGCAATCTCCATGATCTCTTTGGTGATGCCCTCGATCTTGATATCCATCTGCAGGGCGTTGACGCCTTCAGCGGGGCCTGCAACCTTGAAATCCATATCACCGAGATGATCCTCATCACCGAGGATATCGGTGAGTACGGCAAAATCATCGCCCTCCTTGATGAGGCCCATGGCGACACCGGAGACTGGGGATTTCAACGGCACACCGGCATGCATCAATGAGAGGCTGGTGCCGCACACGGACGCCATCGAAGAGGAGCCGTTTGACTCTGTAATCTCTGAAACCACACGAATCGAATAGGGAAATTCGTCCATGTTGGGCATCGATGCCTGCACGCCGCGCTTGGCAAGGCGCCCGTGACCAATTTCACGACGCTTGGGACTGCCGACACGGCCAGTTTCGCCAACGCAATATGGAGGGAAGTTGTAGTGCAGCATGAAGTGCTCTTTATAGGTGCCTTCCAGCGCATCGATGATCTGTGAATCACGCTCTGTACCCAGCGTCGTAACGACCAGCGCCTGGGTCTCACCCCGGGTGAAGAGCGCCGAACCGTGCGTGCGCGGCAATACACCGGTGCGTACTGTAATCGGACGCACAGTCTTGGTGTCACGGCCATCGATACGGGACTCTCCCGCCAGAATACGGCTGCGCACAATCTTTTTCTTCAGTTTACCGAGCACATCACCAACCTGGGAGCTGTCCCATTTTGGATCATCACCACCACAGAGTTGCTCGACGACCTCCGCCTTGACCTCATCAAGCCGTGCATAACGATCCATTTTGTCGGCAATCTGATAGCCTTCAACGACACCGTGCGTCGCAGCAGCCTCGACAACAGCCACCAGCTCCTCATCGACTTCAGGCGCAGACCATTGCATAACCGGCTTGTTGACCTCTGCAGCCAGCTCCTTGATGCTATCGATTACAACCTGGCTCTGCTCATGTCCATACAGAACCGCACCCAGCATGACATCCTCGGGCAGGGAATTTGCTTCAGACTCAACCATCAGTACAGCATGTTCCGTACCTGCAACGATCAGATCCAGGTCAGAAGTTTCACCAAGTCCGGCGGGAGGATTGAGCAGATACTCGCCATCCTTGTAGCCGACACGCGCCGCGCCAACGGGACCATTGAACGGCAATCCGGAGATCGCCAGTGCAGCAGAAGCGCCGATCAGCGCCGGTATTTCAGGATCGATATCAGGATTCAGGGAGACCACCGTGAGGATGATCTGCACCTCATTGGTATAACCCTTTGGAAACAGCGGACGAATCGGCCGGTCAATCAGGCGGCAGGTGAGGATCTCCTTCTCGCTGGGACGTCCTTCACGACGAAAAAAACCACCGGGGATCTTACCCGCAGCATAGGTTTTTTCCTGATAATCGACAGTCATGGGGAAAAAGTCACGTCCTGAATCTGCATCTTTACTGCCGACAACTGTTGCCAGAACGATGGTTTCATCCATGTTGACCATCACGGCTGCATCTGCCTGACGGGCTATTTCAGCCGTTTCCAGCGTTACGGCATTCTCGCCAAATTGAAATGTTTTACGAATCGGTGTGGGTGTCACAAGTGAATCCTCGACTGGTGTTATTGAGTAGTTATGTAGGAGTTGTCCATTAATAACTTCCCGGATAATGCGCAGCAATGTTGTTCGTATTCAAGGCGCAGCAAGGGGCGCATAGCAGTGTTATGTAACTCTTGCTGCAACGCAGAAGAGGGACAACAGGGCAAGCAGAATCGGGAAGTTATTATTGGTCAGCTCCTTAGTTAGCGGCGCAGGCCAAGACTTGAAATAAGGTCGCTGTAACGCTGCAGATCCTTTTTCTTCAGGTAGTCGAGCAACTTGCGGCGGGAGTTAACCATGTGGACCAGGCCACGTCGTGAGTGGTGGTCTTTTTTGTGGGTTTTGAAGTGTTCCGTCAGGTAGGTGATGCGTGAAGTGAGCAGCGCCACCTGAACCTCCGGGGAACCGGTGTCACCCTCGGAACGCTTGTATTGATCAATAACAGCCTGTGTATCTGTTGCACTCATTGCCATGATATTTCTCCATTGAAATATATTAAAAAAATGGCCCCCGGCAATGAGTCCAGGATGACCACGGATAAAGACGAGGAATGATAACACAGAGCCGCCCGCTGTTCAGCAGGAGATTAGAGTTTTTTACCCCCCCTCCTTTCCCTCACCCTAAAACTTAAGTAACTATTCAGCACACGCGGAAACGTCGCTGCTGCAGGGCGTATCTACCGGAAAATGCCGTGAATACATCTGACCCACAGGGACGTGGGAAATGCCGGTTCCGTCAGGAACATGAACCGGCCATGTAGGCTCGCTTCGGCATCCATGCCTCCGACGTTTCCTTTAGATACACCCTGCAACAGCGACTTATTAGCTCATTTGACAACATGCTGAATAGTTACAAACCTAAAACTTAAAACTTAAAACCTACCTCAATCTCCAAAACTTGTACCGACGCGGCGGGCGCTCTCGATCCAGGCGTGCTCCGGCGGCACCAGTTTTTTCTTGCCGGCCACCTCTTCCAGTGGAATCGCAACAGCCTCCTCGCCCCTGGCAGCTACCATCACACCATAGTTTTCTGCGTCGATCAGGTCGGCGCAGGCAGTGCCGAGACGGGTCGCCAGAATCCGATCTGCAGCTGATGGCGTGCCGCCGCGCTGCAGGTGACCAAGGATGGTGATGCGCGACTCCAGACCGGTCAACTTCTCCAGCTTGCCGGAGAGAGAGAGCGTATTGTCGATATGTTCACGTTCGATCTGCGCCAACACCTTTTTCGCCTCTTTTTTCTCTCTCTTGCTCTTCGGATCACGTTTGATTGCATCCGCCTGGTGAAATTTTTCGGCAACACCAATCGGCATCGCTCCCTCCGACACCGCAACGATGCTGAAATTCTTGCCGCTGCGCACACGCATGCGAATCGCCTCGGCGATACGATCGACATCGTAGGCGATCTCCGGAATCAGGATGACATCGGCGCCGCCGGCAATGCCTGCGCCCAGCGCCAGCCAGCCCGACCTGTGCCCCATGATCTCGGCCACGATAATGCGGTGATGGCTATGCGCAGTGCTGTGCAGGCGGTCGATCGCATCTGTGGCGATGCCCAGTGCAGTATCATAGCCAAAGGTGACATCCGTACCCCAGACGTCATTATCGATGGTCTTGGGCAGGGTAATCACATTCAGCCCCTTCTGCTTGAGCAGCAACGCATTTTTTTGCGTACCGCCACCACCCAGACACACCAGCGCATCCAGATGCCGCGCATGGTAGTTCTCGACAATAACGTCGGTCATGTCCATGGTTTTGCCGCCTACCATCATGCGATCTGGCTTGTCGCGTCCGGTTCCCAGGATGGTGCCGCCTCTGGTGAGAATATCCGACAAGACACCCCCGTCCAGCGCCATGGTGCGATTCTCTACGAGGCCTCGAAAACCATCACGAAAGCCGATAATCTGCATGTCGTAATAGCTTTGCGCCGCCTTGCCCACGCCGCGTATGGCAGCGTTCAGACCCGGGCTGTCCCCGCCCGCCGTGAGGATACCGATATGTTTGGTCATGATTTTCTCCTTCAAGATTTCTCCCTGCGGTCGAAATGACAGGGGAGTTATGTTTTTTCGTTTCTGCCATCCAGCTCACGCAGCCAGGCCAGGCGTTCGGCGATCTTGGCCTCAAGCCCGCGATCGACGGGGTGATACCAGGATTGCCCGGCAAGCTCTTCGGGCAGATAGCTTTCACCAGCTGCATAGGCGTTGGGCTCGTCGTGCGCATAGCGGTATTTTTTGCCGTAATCGAGCTCTTTCATCAGCTTTGTGGGGGCGTTGCGCAGGTGCAGCGGAACCTCCAGTGACCCCGAGTTTTTTGCCGCCTTCATGGCGCTTTTATAGGCTGTATAGACGGCGTTGCTCTTTGCTGCAACCGCCAGATAGATGACCGCCTGTGCAATGGCAAGTTCTCCCTCCGGGCTGCCGAGGCGCTCCTGCACATCCCAGGCTTCGAGCGCCAGCTGCAGCGCGCGCGGGTCGGCGTTGCCGATATCTTCAGAGGCCATGCGCACCACCCTGCGGGCAATATAGAGGGGATCACAGCCGCCGTCGAGCATGCGGCAGAACCAGTAGAGCGCGGCATCGGGTGATGATCCGCGCACGGATTTATGCAAAGCGGAGATCTGGTCGTAGAAACTTTCACCTCCCTTGTCGAAGCGGCGCACCCTGCCGGCAACGATCTCTTTGATCGTTGCCGGGCTGATCTGGTCGGATTCACTGAGATCCGCTGCAATTTCAAGCAGATTCAGCGCACGCCGGGCATCGCCATCGGCTGCCTGAACCAGCAGTTGCAGATCATCCTCTGCGATTGTCAGGCTACGCTCACCCAGCCCGCGCTTGCTGTCCGTCAGCGCAGTGCGGATGATCGATAGCAAGGCATCCTCGCCGAGCGCTTTCAATACATAGACGCGGGCCCTGGAGAGCAGCGCATTATTGAGTTCGAAGGAGGGGTTTTCGGTGGTGGCGCCGACAAAGACAATGGTGCCATCTTCAACGTGCGGAAGAAAAGCATCCTGCTGGGACTTGTTAAAGCGATGCACCTCATCGATAAATAGCACCGTCATGCGCCCCTGTTGGCGCAGTACACGCGCCTGTTCGACAGCGGCGCGAATCTCCTTGACCCCGGAAAGCACCGCGGAGAGCTTGATGAAAGCTGCTCCGGAGTGATTCGCCAGCATCGAGGCCAGTGTGGTTTTTCCAGTCCCGGGAGGCCCCCAGAAGATCATCGAATGGAGCCGGTCATTCTCGATGGCCTGACGCAGTGGCGAGGTTTCGCCGACGATGTTCAGCTGTCCGTAAAACTCCTGCAGATTACGCGGCCGCATACGATCTGCGAGCGGCCTGAATCGCCCCTCCTGCTGATCGAAGAGATCAGTGTTCCCAGACATCGAAACCGGGGGGCGCCTTGAATTTAAACAGGCTTTTGCTGAGAACAGGATTACGCTTCACGTTGCTGAAGCTAAACCTGGTATGCTGGCCGAGCTTGTCTGTCATCTCCAGTTTCAAAAGCTTGTTGTCACGAAAAGCAACATGCACCTCCTCAACCTGGCTATCTTTGTCAACGGGAGCAAGCGCCATCCACTCCATTCCATCACGTTTATATTGACGCAGAATGGTGAAATGTTTGTCAACCTTCTCTCCCTGTGACAACAGCTGGGCAGGCGTGCCGCGCAGCGCCATTTTTTGCGGCTGGTGCGAAACCTGTTCGAGATCGCGATCCAGCAACCACACCGTCCTGCCGTCAGCAACAATCAATTGCGCATCCTTGCCGGCATAATCCCAGCGAAATTTACCCGGACGCTTGAGATAAAAAATGCCATTTTGTGTTGCATATTGACTGCCTCCCTGCGACTCGACACTCTGCACAAAGTCCGCCTGCATAGTCTTCAATCCGGAGAGAAAGCTGTCCAGCGCTGTCGCATGCAGCGGTGCTGAAAACAGGGACAGCAGTGATATCAATAAAATGAGTAATAGCTCTCGCCAAGACGCGAAGCTCGCCAAGAAAAACCTTTGCGGTCTTTGCGTCTTGGCGAGAGAAAAATAATCTCTTTCATGCCTCGTCAGTCTGAGAGTTGGTCTCGCTTGTGAAATAGGCATGCAATCAAACCTCGACAGGCGGTGGAGCCAGCACGGTTCTGGAACCATTGGTTTCAGGCGGAGAGACGATGCCGATGCGCTCCATCTCCTCGACCATACGCGCTGCCCGGTTATAACCGATTTTGAGACGGCGCTGCACTCCCGAGATGGAGGCGCGGCGTGTATCGGTAACGATCTGCACGGCTTCGTCAAACAGCGGATCACTATCTTCCAGATCAACCCCCGAGGCCTCTGGCGACAGCCCCGGAATGGCCTCGGAAGGCTCCTGAAGAATCTCACCGACATAGTTTGCAGTACCATTTTGTTTCAGGAACTCGACCACATTATGCACCTCGTGATCATCCACGAAGGCTCCATGCAGCCGCTGGGGAATACTGCTTCCAGGCGGCAGATAGAGCATGTCGCCATGCCCCAGCAGATGCTCGGCGC
>JAUVEG010000062.1 GCA_030594925.1 Gammaproteobacteria bacterium | reverse complement strand
GGCGCTGGCTGCCATCGGCCCCGCCTGATCCAGGCTGGAGGCAAAAGCGATCATGCCGTAGCGCGAAACACGCCCATAGGTCGGCTTGATGCCGGTGACGCCGCAAAGTGCCGCAGGCTGGCGGATCGATCCACCGGTATCTGTACCCGTTGCAGCGGCGCACAGGCGCGCTGCCATGGCTGCAGCCGAGCCACCGGATGAGCCCCCCGGCACCTTGCTGCGGTCCCACGGGTTTTTGACCGGGCCGTAGAAGCTGGTTTCGTTGGAGGAGCCCATGGCGAACTCGTCCATATTGGTCTTGCCCAGCATCACCACACCCGCGCCGGCCAGGCGCTCCACGACTGTCGCATCATACGGCGAGATAAAATTATCCAGCATACGCGAGCCGCAGCTGGTCCGGACTCCCTGTGTACAGAAGATATCCTTGTGAGCAATGGGAATACCTGTCAGTACCCCACCCTTCCCCGCGGCCAGTTGTTTATCGGCTGCTTCAGCCTGCGCCAGCGCCTGCTCCTCAGTGATAGTGATAAAACTATTGAGGCCTTCATCCAGTTGCCTGATACGTTGCAGGTAGTGACGGGTTAACTCCACACTGCTGAAGTCCCCTGCGCGCAGCCCGGCTGCAAGCTGTGTAATGCTTTTGTTGTGCATGATTTGGGATATCCGGAAATTCTAGATGACTAATAAGATTCTTGAGAAAATTTGGTAACTATTCAATGACTTCGTAAAAATTCAAGTAACTTCTCAATAACTCCGTGGAGGATAACGCCCCATAGGATGTGCCGAGCTTGCGAGGCGCATCGATTCGGCGCGGATTTTGATGCGCCTCGTTCCTCGGCACATCCTATGTATGATCGAACGCACGGGCTTATTGAGAAGTTATAGAATCTCTCCCCTTGGTCGAAATGACAATATACAGGCCGGGAGGCGTTATCACTCGATGACACGGGGCACGAGGTAGAGTCCGTTTTCTGTTGCGGGGGCGATTTTCTGGTTCTGCTCACGCTGGTCGACTTCTGTCACCTCGTCGGCCCGCAGGCGCTGTGTCATATGCAAGGGATGCGCCATTGCCGCCACTCCGCTGGTATCCACTTCATCCATCACAGCCACCAGATCAAGAATACGCGACAGATCAGCCGTGAGGCGCTGCGCCTCATCGTCGCTGACAGCCACTCTTGCCAGATGGGCGATTTTTTCCACTTCAGATTGGTCAAAACTCATTTTTTACGCTTACCAAATAATTTTTTCACTATTAAAGAGATGAAAGGTATCAGAAATTCCCGGCTGCGGCTGAAAAATTCATGCAAAAAACAAATCTTTTCTTGCCGCTTTGCTCAAGCATTGTTAGATTACACGGTTCAATCTGTGAATTAAGGAGCTCTCCAATATTGACTCCTTAATCGACGCCAAAATTCGCATTTTTGCCAAACTAACGGAAAAAACACCATGTTCAACCGAATCCGCGGAATGTTCTCCAATGATCTCTCCATCGATCTTGGGACAGCCAACACACTGATCTATACGCGCGACCAGGGTATCGTGCTCAATGAACCATCAGTGGTTGCGATTCGCACAGACAAGGCAAGAGGCAGTATAAAATCAGTGGCTGCAGTTGGCGAGGAGGCCAAACGGATGCTGGGTCGGACACCGCATAATATCGAGGCGATCCGCCCCATGAAGGATGGCGTGATCGCCGACTTTACCGTCACGGAAAAGATGCTGCAGTATTTCATCCACAAGGTGCATGAATCCCGCTTTTTGCGCCCCAGTCCACGCGTTTTGATCTGTGTTCCGGTCGGTTCCACCCAGGTCGAACGCCGTGCGATCCGCGAATCGGCGCTGGGAGCGGGCGCCAGGGACGTCTACCTGATCGACGAACCGATGTCTGCGGCAATCGGGGCCGGGCTCCCCGTCAATGAACCGCGCGGCTCCATGGTGCTGGATATCGGCGGCGGCACCTCCGAGGTCGCCATTATTTCACTCAATGGAATCGTCTACGCCAACTCCGTGCGCATCGGCGGCGACCGCTTTGACGACGCCATCATCAGCTATGTGCGGCGCAACTATGGAACCCTGATCGGTGAAGCCACGGCCGAGCGCATCAAACATGAAATCGGCTCGGCCTTCCCCGGCAACGAGGTTCGGGATATTGAAGTCAGGGGCCGCAACCTGGCGGAAGGCATCCCCCGCTCTTTCATACTCAACAGCAATGAAATTCTTGAATCCATGCAGGAACCGCTCTCCGGGATCATCGGCGCAGTCAAACAGGCGCTGGAACAGACGCCGCCGGAACTTGGCGCAGATGTAGCTGAGCGCGGCATTGTTTTGACAGGCGGCGGCGCCCTGCTGCGTGATATCGATCGTCTGATTGAAGAGGAGACCGGGCTTCCCGTGGTGATTGCCGAAGATCCACTCACCTGTGTTGCCCGGGGCGGCGGCCGCGTGCTGGAACTGCTGGATGAAAAAGACGCCGACCTGCTGGGATTAGAGTAAGAAAAACTTGTAAGGAAGTTCTGATTGAAGCGCGCAGCGATTCGATCAGAGCTTGCATAACGGCTGTACGCACCCGGAGGCTCGAAAATCGAACTTTTTAACTCGCGGAGGACGTCGACAAACTCACTTCTGTTGGTTGCTTTTCTCTTCTCCTCTTCTTTGATGATCGCTGATAATCGTTACCAGCAGCTGGACAGCCTGCGCAATATTCTGACCACAGTCACTCATCCGATCCACATGATCGCCGAATTTCCGGCGGCTGCTTTCAACTGGATTGGAGAGCAGTTCAGTTCGCACTCTACCTTGCAGAGAGAAAACCGGCAATTACATGAACAAAATCTTCGACTGCAGGGGGAGATGCTGCGTTTTCAGTCTCTCGAAGAGGAGAACAGCCGCCTGCGTATGCAGTTGGGCGCCACACTCAAAGTGGGCGAGCGGGTTTCCCTGGCCGAGCTTGTTGGAATCAATCTCACCCCCTATAAACAGCAGGTCACTCTCAGTAAAGGGAGCATGTCCAGTGTCTACCGGGGACAGGCCGTAATCAATGCCTCAGGCATTATGGGGCAGGTGATACAGGTCACTCCATTCCGTTCCACAGTACTGTTGATTACTGATTCACTGCACTCCACTCCGGTGCGTGTTCTTGGGTCCGGGGTGCTTACCATAGCGCATGGCACCGGTCACATCGACAGGCTGGAACTACCCTACCTTCCTGACAGCGCCAACGTTCGTGTTGGCGACATGCTGGTGACATCAGGACTCGGTGAACGCTTCCCTCCGGATTACCCGGTGGCCCGCATCACAGAAATCCCTGCAGCAGGCACATCCGGCTCCGTCGTTGCAACCCCGCTGGCCAACCTTTCCCAGGATCGGCAGGTGATGCTGGTATGGAGTATTGACAGCGCACTTGAACTGCCTGTCGCTGACATTGCCACTGAGAGTGACGCCATACCTGGCGAAGAGTCATCGAACGAAACCCCGTCCCCCACTGAGGAACAAGCCGGCAACGATGAGCATCGTGATGAATAAGAGTTCAAATCGCGGCTCCATTGTTCTCTATGCGACATTCGTAGCGGCATTGATAATACAGGTTGTTCCATTGCCACTGTGGGCCCATCAGGCCCGCCCGGACATCCCGCTGCTGGTGCTTATTTACTGGAGCATGGCGCTGCCCGGCCGCATCGGCATTTTTGCGGCTGTTGCCATCGGCATTATTGTCGATGCACTCACTTCATCGCTGCTTGGACAACACGCTCTTGCCTACGCCCTTGCTATCTATATTGTTCTGATCATGCACAAGCGCCTGCGCCTGTTGCCGATGTGGCAGCAGGCTCTCACCGTGCTCGTCATCCTCTATATTGAACGTCTCATTGCAGCCCTGATACTCGGCATCACCGATGGACTTCTGCCGGATATGCTGTTCTGGTTGTCGCCTCTTATCGGTATGTTTCTGTGGCCATGGATATTTATTCTCCTGCGTGAAATCCGCCAGAACTTTCGTATCCAATAGTTCATGCCGATCACAACGACCCAGCAACAGCAAGCGATCATACGCCGCCGCTTCATTGGACGGATTGTGGCAACAGTCACTTTTATCCTGCTGGCGCTCGGCCTGGTCATCACGCGCCTCTACTGGCTTCAGGTCACCAATCACGAAGTTTATACAACCCTCTCCACAGAAAATCGCATCAGGCTGCTGCCACTGCCGCCTACTCGTGGAGAGATCGTAGATCGAAACGGTGTTTTACTGGCACAGAACATTCCCAGCATCGATCTTTTTATCTATCCGGACAAGGTAAAAAATATCGCGGAGACGATTGAGCAGCTGTCGAAGGTCATACCCATCAGTGATGATGACAGAAGCCGCTTCAACAAACTGAAAAAGCGCCAACGCCGCTTTGAACGCATTGCCATCCGCACCGGCCTGAACCAGCAGGAGATGGCGAAATTTGCAGTTGAACGCCACCAGTTCCAGGGTGTAGACATAGGCATCACTCTGCGCCGTTACTACCCCTATGGAGAGTTGACGGCCCATGTCATAGGCTACATCGGCAGGATCAATGAACGTGAACTCAAGCGCATCGATCAGGCAGCCTACAGCGGCACCTCCCATATCGGCAAAACAGGGCTGGAACGCTATTACGAAGAGCAACTGCATGGCGAGGTCGGCGTACAAAAAGTCGAGATGGATGCCACCAGCCACATTATGCGTGTCATAGAGACCCAGCCTCCTGTCAACGGCAAGGATATCAAGCTTCATTTTGATATCGAACTGCAGCGCATTGCCATGGATGGACTGGGAGAGCATTCAGGCGCGATAGTCGCCATTGACATCAAGTCGGGCGGCATCCTGGTGCTCGCCAGCAAGCCTGGCTTCGACGCCAATCTATTTGTCGATGGCATCAGCTTCAAGGATTATGGCGCCCTGCGTGAAAATCCTGAAACACCACTCTATAACCGTACGATCCATGGCCGCTACCCGGCAGGTTCGACCATCAAACCTTTTCTTGCCCTGGCCGGACTGGAGTTGGGAACTGTCACTGCCAACCAAACCATCTTTTGCCCGGGACACTATCGCATCAAAGGTTCGGGACGCAAATTTCGTGACTGGAAAAAAAGCGGGCATGGCACCACAAACATCTACAAGGCCATCGAACAATCCTGCGATGTCTATTTTTACAACCTCGCCTACTCCATGGGCATCGATAATATGCATGACTATCTCTCACAGTTTCGCTTTGGCCAACCCACGGGAGCCGACATGCCTAACGAGACAGGTGCTGTGCTGCCCTCTACAGCGTGGAAGAAAAAACGCTACAAAAAATCATGGGTGCCGGGAGATACTATCAATGCCGGCATCGGCCAGGGATATATGCTGGTCTCCCCGTTGCAGCTTGCCTATGCAACCGCTGTACTTGCCGAGGATGGAAAATTGATTCCGCCGCGTCTCGCATCGCATATCAACGATATCTCCACGTCGCTGGCCGACCACGAAATCCCCCGCATCGAAAAGAGAGTTCCGCATCACTGGCAGCAGGTGATCCAGGGCATGTCGCAGGTGGTGGAGGCGCCACGTGGCACGGCCAAACGCATCCGCAGCAAGAGCTACAGAATTGCCGGTAAAACCGGCACCGCTCAGGTCGTCAGCATGAAGCAGAGTGAAACCTACGATGCAAAAAAGTTGTCCAAAGATAAACATGATCATGCACTGTTTATTGCATTTGCCCCGACTGACGATCCGCAGATCGCAATTTCCGTCATCGTTGAGCATGGCGGTCATGGCGGCTCGACAGCGGCGCCGATTGCACGCCGGATCATGGATGCATTCCTGCTCGAAGAGAGCATTGAAACAGAGCAGCAGGTGAGCGGTGAAGAGGAAACCGATGAAGAGAAAGCAGATGAGGAGAACACACAACAGGTGAGTGATTCTCAAGAGAGCGGGGAGAGAGACAGCGATGAGTGACAGCATACTCTCGATGCCAAAACAGGTGAGCACACCACTGCTGCCGCGTCTGCATATCGACCTCCCTCTTCTGACAGGCATTCTACTGCTGTGCGCCTTTGGACTTGCCATGCTCTACAGCGCCAGTGACAGCGACATCGCAATGGTCAGGCGCCAGCTCGTGAATATCGCGATTGCACTTGTCGTGATGTTTGCCCTCGCCCAGCTTTCACCGGCAAAACTCAAGGCCATCTCGCCGTGGTTCTATCTTGCCGGACTGGCGCTGCTGATTGGCGTGCTTGTGATGGGAGATATGAGCAAGGGTGCGCAGCGCTGGCTGCTAATCGGCGGCTTTCGTTTCCAGCCTTCTGAAATCGTCAAGCTGGCAGTGCCAATGATGTGCGCCGGCTTTCTCGCATCCAGACCACAACCGGTCAAAGCCTGGCACCTGCTGACCGCCTTTGTTCTGACCCTGATCCCTGCCGCATTGATCATCAAACAGCCGGATCTCGGCACTGCAATTCTGGTGACAGCTGCCGGGGTGTTCACACTCTTTTTTGCCGGTCTCAGCTGGCGGCTGATTATCCTTCTGTTCATCGTTGCCATTGCCGGCATCAGTGCCGTTCTTTATAACCCGGACATCCTCGACATGTTTCTGCATCCCTATCAGAAACGTCGTGTACTGACGCTGTTCGACCCGCAAAACGACCCTCTTGGAGCCGGTTACCATATTATTCAATCAAGCATTGCCATCGGCTCCGGCGGCATGTTTGGAAAGGGGTGGCTCAATGGCACCCAGTGCCATCTCGATTTTCTGCCGGAGCAGCACACCGACTTCATCTTTGCCGTCATCGCCGAAGAGATCGGCCTGGCGGGCATCATCATCATGCTGCTGCTCTATCTGTTTATTATTTTGCGTGGGCTCTATATCGCCGCAATGTCAGATTCTGCGTATGGGCGTCTGCTTGGCGGCGCCCTGACACTGGTTTTCTTTATCTATCTGCTGGTCAATACCGGCATGGTAACCGGCATCATGCCGGTCGTCGGAGTCCCGTTGCCATTAGTCAGCTACGGCGGCACCTCCATTATCACCATCATGGCGGGATTTGGCATATTGATGTCAATCCACACGCATCGTGAACCTTCGAGGACAAGACAATCCGAAATCACCTCATTTTTCGACTGATATCCAGGCAAGCTCTGATCGAATCGCTGCGCGCTTCAATCAGAACTTGCTTGCAAGTTTTTCTATGGGGGAAGGGAGATAATTTCGTGGCATACGATCTATCTCATGCCAACCCTTCCCCCAAACCCCCATCCTGCCGATTCGCAGCGGCGGG
>JAUVEG010000209.1 GCA_030594925.1 Gammaproteobacteria bacterium | reverse complement strand
TTCGCCGAAAGCCAGGCTGTAACCCACGACAAGCCATAGAATCGAGGAGATGCCGGCAATCGCGAAACACTGCATCAGAATAGAGAGCACGTTCTTGGCGCGCACCAGTCCGCCGTAAAAGAGCGCCAGCCCGGGCAGCGTCATGAACAGCACCAGGGCAGTTGATGTCAGTATCCATGAGGTATTGGCAGCGTTGAGGTCACCTTCAGCTGCAAGCAGCGAACCGGGTGTTAACAACAACAGAGAGAGAAGAGTCTTTTTTTGAGTGGAATCCAGCATCGGTGCGCCCCTTGCGATATGTTTCTGCAAATATACAGAATTTCAAGGGTTGGATTTTATAGCACTGATCGAAATAGTGCATCTTGAAGAGGCAAAAAAATACCAGCGTTTTGTCACAAACGCTGGTCAACTGAGTCAAAGGGGAGTCACATATAACTGTATAGCCACTGAAAAAAACGTTAAAAGTGGTAAGCAGTAATTAATAGACCGGGGTTATTCAGGAAAGTTCTTCGTTTTATAAATTTTTTTGAAAATAATTTGTTTCGGTGGAATTTGCATGTTGTCATCTCGACGCAGGAGAGATCTAAATGCTCTACGCTTTAAGATCCCTCGTCATTCGTGCCTCACTTCCCTCGGGATGACAGGGTACTCTCGTACCCACCGTCCCCGGTGAGAATGCATACGGAGCTATATTCGAAGCTATCTCTGTATTCCCACGCAGGAGCGTGGGAATGAGGAAAAAAATAATGTAACTATTCAGTACTTTCGAGATCGTCGCTGCTACCGGGCATATCTACCGGAAAATGCCGTAAATACTTCCATGTAGGCTCGCTTCGGCATCCATGCCTCCGACGTTTCCTTTAGATACACCCGGTAGCAGCGACTTAGACATCAATTTGACAGTATGCTGAATAGTTACAAAATAATTTGCTGTAGAGCCTCTGTAGATTGCCCCACTCACTACTCACCTCTCACTACTCACGTCTCGCTACTCGCCACTCTCTTTTCATCCGAATGCAGCAGTGGCGTCGCCAGGGAGATGTGCATCTCTTTCGAAGTTTCGAACATCGCACGCATCACGGATTGACGGGTGCGCAACAGATGACGCACATCCTTGGTGTAGTAAAACAGCGTCCACTCAACCGCATAATCCCCAACGTCGGTGATGCGAATCTCGACCGGAAGTTGATTCTCGATTGCTGTCTCGCCGGATTCATCCAACTCCCGGAATGCCTGCACTGCCATCTCTTCAATCTTTGAAGAGGAGGTGTCGTAACCAACATTAAATTTCAATGATTCACGCAATCCGCGCGCAGAGGCAAACTTGGAGAGATTGTGCAGCGTCATGCTGCGCAGACGTGCATTCTGGATCATAATGCGATGGTTGTTTTTCAGGTTCAGAATCTCGGTATGGAATATCTTGGTCTTGAAGACAGAACCAAGAATCGTCTCGCCATCCATGAATTCGATCACATCCCCCTCTTCGACAAGGTTGCTGTTCAATATCACCAGTCCGCTGATGAGATCCGGCGCCCATGCTCCTTGGGATAATGCCAGCATCACGCCAAGAAAGCCGATCACACCCTTTTCCAGCAGGCTCTCGAAACCGAATGACTGCACGACAGCGATCACTGCAATGACAATAATAAATAGCTTCAGCAGCAGTGAAATCAGACGTGATCGATAGGTTGCAGAGATTCTCTCCTCGCCATTGATCTGATGCCTGCGACCAAATTTGTTACTGATGACATAGTCCATCACGTGAAACAGCAGGTAGGTGAGATAGAAGATCACCATGACGCCAAGAATTCTGTTGATCCAGTGCTTGTCCAGATGCGGCGCCAGAAACTGTGAAAACAGTACAAACAGCAGTATGAAGAGATTTACGGCACGGAAGATATGCAGTTTTTTACTGTCGCCCCCCTCGTCCTCTCTCCCTTTTAAGAGGAATTTGAGTAGAGGACGGGAGAAGACCAGCAGCACCAGGTTGACAACCAGCAATACCCTGGCCGTATCACTCAGAGATGTAAGATTATCGACAAGCAGTTGTTGAATCTGTTCCAGCATAAGAGCCCCGGGTTATTGCTGCGCGGAGATGTCCTGCATGATACGAAAGTCAGTGACGCATCAAACGTTTGAACAGCCAGCTTCGCGGTTCTGTCTTGCCTTGCAGCACATACTCCAGCGCCACCGGATGCTGCAGTGTCCAGGCCATCTTTGACTGCACCGAATAGCGACTGCACCACAGAATGGTGTCTTCGGCAAAGACCTCCTGATCTTTCCTCGGCAACAGGATTCGCGCCCCCCGATGAACCATCAGCAACGGGATGACCGGAAGATGGCGCTTGCGTTCGCGCGGATTGCGCTCCAGATCGCCAATAGTCACCACTTTCCCCTGCGTTGTCAGGGCATGGTGGACAGCGTTCGCATCTGTCTCATTGATGGTGATCTCCCACACGTCGGGAACCTCCTCGCTGGAGATGGCGATCAGGCGGCTGACGAGTTCACAGGCCCAGTCATCCTCCTCCCCCTTGGCCAGCAACATGAACTGCTGCAGCATGGGTGTCGCCAGCAACAGGCGGATTTTGTTGGCGATGATCTGACTTGGATGCATCACCATATTGGCATGCACCGCCTTGACGATGGAGCGGTTTGTACGCTGGTTTTGCCGTAGGATGACGAACAGATCCGGATTCAGTTCCCGCGCTGTCATGATGATGGAGAGATTATCCACATCCCTGTCCGTGCCGGCGACAATGCCGACGGCATTCTCGATATTCGCCTCCATCAAAGTCGCAGCCTCGGTTCCTTTGCCGATCACGACGCCGGCGGGCGGGGTTCCGGTCTTGTCCGGCGTCGCCTCGATGACGACCACATCCAACCCCTCCCTCGACAAGCGATCATACACCGCCTTGCCGAAACGTCCGTAGCCGCAAAGCACCCACTGCCCCTGCTGCGGAGGATAGATGGGTTCAGCCAGAGGATCGTGTGAATTCCCTCCCAACCACTCACCCAGCAGATGCAGGCCCGGGGATTGCAATGCAATCGAAAGGTGCATCGCAAATGTCTCGAAAGGATCGACGATGTAGTCAGTGCCGAATGACTCCATGTTTTTTTCAACTTCAACAGAGTCCGCCCGGCAGACCACGGTGAGTTCCGGCCTCAGCAGTTTGCTGGTAATCGCCACCTTCAGATTCACCGCATTGCTGTCGGTCAGGGCAACCACAGCGGCGCATTCGGGATGCGACAGACCCGCGCGCATGAGGTTGCCAGGATTCTTCGCATTACCGCTAAATCCCGGAACACCCTCACGCAGATTCTGCATACTCATAACATTGATGCGTTGCTGGTTACTGTCAAGAACCACCACGTGCTGCTGGCGGTTAGTCAGCGCCATCACAAGTTCACGGCCGATACTGCCGTATCCCACGATGAGGGTAAATGGATCCGTGAGCTTCCTGATGCGACGTGTAAAACGCCCAACGGTCAAGGCATTCTGGAACGCCTCTCCCTGTATCAGGGCCAGCAGGGTGCCGATGGCATAGATCCACGAGATAACTGTTGCATAGATTGTAAAGATTACCCACATGCGCTGGGCGTCTGTAAAGGGGTAAGGAATCTCGCCAAAACCGATGGTGGTGGAGGTAAAACTGACAAAATAGAAGGCATGGAAAAAACCCATATGCCACGGCTGCCCGGCATCATCCTGCCCGGGGATC
>JAUVEG010000168.1 GCA_030594925.1 Gammaproteobacteria bacterium | reverse complement strand
GAGCTACCGCCCCTCCGGCATCCAGGTGGGCCGCATGCGCGTGCCGCTGGGCGTCGTCGGCATTATTTATGAGTCGCGCCCGAATGTGACCGCAGATGCCGCCGCGCTGTGTCTCAAATCAGGTAATGCCACGGTGCTGCGCGGTGGTTCAGAGGCATTCTTCTCCAACCAGGCGATAGCCCGATGCATTCACCATGGACTGGAGAAAAGCGGACTGCCGGCAGAGGCGGTGCAGGTTGTTGCGACCACCGACCGTGAGGCTGTCGGTGCGATGATCACCATGCCGGAGTCTATCGATGTGATTATTCCGCGCGGCGGCAAGGGGCTGATCGAACGCATCTCCAACGACGCCAGGGTGCCTGTGATCAAACATCTGGATGGCATCTGCCATCTCTATATCGACGCCGATGCCGACCGGGAGAAGGCATTTAAGGTGGCTCTCAACGCCAAGACCCAGCGTTACGGCACCTGCAATACCCTGGAGACGCTGCTGGTGGCTGGAAGCATAGCCGATGAGATCCTTCCCGGTCTGGCAGAAGCCTTTGTCAATAAGGGAGTTGAACTGCGGGGCTGTGATGCTACCCGGAAAATTATCAGCTGCAATGCGGCAACAGGCGAGGATTGGGATACGGAGTACCTCGCGCCGATCCTCTCCATTCGCGTAGTGGCTGACGTGGATGCCGCAATGGATCATATCGCCGAGCACAGCTCTCAGCACACGGAATCCATCATTACGGAAAATTACACCACAGCGCGCAGATTCCTCGCCGAAGTCGACTCAAGCTCGGTGATGGTCAACGCCTCAACCCGCTTTGCGGATGGTTTTGAGTATGGACTGGGAGCGGAGATCGGCATCTCGACCGACAAGTTTCACGCGCGTGGACCCGTCGGTCTGGAGGGGCTGACCTCGGTAAAGTTCATCGTGCTGGGCGACGGTCATATCCGCACTTGAGAACCCCATGATAGGTATTCTCGGTGGCACTTTCGATCCCATACACTACGGGCATCTGCGTACAGCACTGGATGTGCAGGAGGCGCTGGGACTGGAGCGCATTCACTTTGTGCCGTTGAAGCAAGCCGTGCACAGGGAGCAGCCGGTTACAGCAGCAGAGCTGCGGGCTTCCATGGTGCAGGCTGCCATTGCGCAGCACCCCGATTTTGTCATGGATGATCGCGAGTTGCACAGTGACAGGCCATCCTACTCTCTCTATACACTGCAGTCGTTTCGCCGCCAGATGCCGCATACCCCGCTCTGTTTTCTGTTGGGGGTGGATGCTTTCCGGGATTTTCTGAACTGGCATCAACCTATGAAGATCCTCGATCTCGCGCATCTGGTAGTGATGCAGCGGCCCGGGGAGGCGATGCAGGAGGCACAACTACAGCAGCTTGTCGCTGAGCGCTCTGTCGAGGATGTTGCGCTGCTGCGCCGGCAACCGGGCGGATCGATCCTGTTTCAACCCGTTACCCAGCTGGCGATTTCGGCAACCGATATTCGCCAACGTGCGCAGCAGGGACTCAGCCTGCGTTACCTGCTGCCGGATGCGGTGATCACCATCATCGAGCAGCTGAAGCTCTATCAGCCATCATGACAATTAAACTCCTTCTCCCCGGGGAGAAGGTCGGGGTGAGGGGCGTAGTTCTTATCCTTAATCCGTAGGAGCGCTTTTCCGGCCGCGAAAAAAATCTGGTTCTCGGTTATCATGGGATGCAGTAATTATGTCTTGTCGCACTGAGGCATGGTCTGGTTAAAGTTATATTGGAGTATTAATGCAAGCAGAAGAGTTGAAAGAGATTGTCATCAACACCCTCGATGATATGAAGGCGCAGGATGTCGTGACCCTGGATGTGCGCGGCAAAACCAGCATTACGGACTTCATGATCATCGCCAGCGGCACATCTGACCGGCATGTCAAATCCATTGCCCAAACGGTCGCCTTTCAGGCCAAACAGCGGGGGGAGCCGGCACTGGGAAGCGAGGGGGTCTCGGATGGCGAATGGGCGTTGATCGACCTCAATGGCGTGATCGTGCACGTCATGCAGCCCAAGGTGCGCGACTATTATCAGCTGGAGAGACTGTGGAAAATAGATCCCGAAGAGGCCGAAAAACTGCACATACAGCAGCAACCGGGATAAGCGGAGCAGCAGACGGAAGGCAGCATGGATCGTTTCGACCGCATCTACGATCTGCATAAAATCCTCAGCGTCAGCCGTTATCCGGTCTCGCGCAAAAAGCTGGAGGATGAACTGGAGTGCTCCCGCGCCACGGTCAAGCGCATCATCGAATCGATGCGCCTCTATCTGAATGCACCGATCAAGTATGATCAAAAACTCAACGGCTACTATTACGACCGCCAGGGCGGGGAGATGTATGAACTGCCCGGTATCTGGTTCAATGCGTCGGAACTGCATGCGCTGCTCTCGGTGCAGCAGCTGCTGACGCAGGTGCAGCCCGGTCTGCTGGAGAAGCAGCTGTCGCCGCTGAAGCAGAGCATCGGCCGGCTGTTAAATCTGCACAAGCAGAAGGGTGACGAGCTGGTGCAGCGCATCCGCATACTTCAGGTTGCTTCCCGCCAGACAGGTGAAGCCTTCCAGACGGTTGCTGGAGCAACTGCCAGTCGTAAACGCCTGCAGATTCACTACTACAAACGCTCCAGTGACGAAACTGATGAGCGTGTGCTCTCGCCGCAAAGGCTGGTTTACTACCGTGACAACTGGTATCTCGATGCCTGGTGCCATCTCAGAAAAGGGCTGCGCACATTCGCCCTGGATAATATCCAGCAGGCCAGGATGCTTGATAAAAGGGCAAAAGATGTCGATAGCGACATCCTGAACGCACACTACAGCAGCGCCTACGGCATCTTCTCCGGCACCGCGACACGCATAGCCACTCTACACTTTACTGCAGATAGAGCACGCTGGGTCAGTAAGGAGCAGTGGCACTCGGAACAGGAATCACAATGGCTGGATGATGGCCGCTACGAGCTGCGCATTCCCTACCAGAATCCAACAGAGCTGATCATGGACATCCTACGCCACGGCGGTGAAGTGGAGGTCGTCTCACCGCCGGAGCTGCGCCAGGCAGTCCAGCAGCAGCTGCAACAGGCACTGGAGCATTACGCCTGAGCTCCTTCATGCTCACTTCGTCATTCCGGCGAATGCCGGAATCCAGCCCGTAGGGTGACAATAAGCGAAGCTTCCGCATCCTGCTCACGCCCCTCACCTACCTCCATGTAGGCGAAGCGCATTGCACCGCATGCGCTTTTCATTGTCATTTCGACCGCAGGGAGAAATCTTTTACCCTCTGACTCACCAAATGAGCCACCACTCCCCTGATAATAGAACCAAGAAAATTCTAAACGAATCGCTTCGCTTATCGTTCAGAACTTTCCTGCAAGTTTTTCCACGGGGGACGGGTTAACTCTCAGTTTGTTATAGCAGGCATTGATTTGCCCTTCCCCCGAACCCCCTTCCCCTCGATTCATTCAGAGTTTACGTAATAGAGAATCAATCGACGAAATCAGGAGAGTACCATGCAGCGCAGAACTTTTTTTCAAACCCTCTTCGGTGGCATGGGCGCAGCCATGCTGAGCCGCCATACACAAGCCAATGAACGCACGACACTGCTTCAGGAGTCGCCGCTCGCCGGATTTCAATACCATCGCGGCAACGCCATCTGGCCATTCCTGCGCGAAGGTGAAAAACTTTCGCTGGTGCGCGAATCCTTCAACGGCCATGACAGCGATGCCGTCGCCGTCTATTTCCGCAACGACAAGCTTGGCTTCATCCCTCACCGCGAGAACCGCACCATTGCCCAGATGTTAGATCGCGGCGAGAAGCTGAATGCCAGAATCACCAGGCTGCTGGATGAAAACAACCCCTGGCGGAGGGTGCGTATTAGTATTTTCTTCGGATAACGTATGATGCCGATCGGTGATTTAACAAAAGTCGGTGGCAATTTTCGTAACTATTCAGTTCAGCTCATCATCCGGCCAGTAACGCGACCCGGTCAGTTTTGCGCCGATCTTCCATCCCTTTTTCGTCAGCATGAACACGGCTTTGCCCTCATTGAAGCGGTGTGAGAGCTGCTCTTCGTCGTCACCTGCCATGGCGCCGGCTTCTGCGGTTGCATCGTGGCCATTTTTAGCGAAATTCTCGAGATCTGTTTCGTTCTGGAAGAGGATCACGAGTTGCGACTCCCAGCCGCCGATGCCGAAACTCAGCCCGGCTCCAGTGGTGGCCATTTTCATGTAGATGCGTGAATCGGAGTTCCGATTTACGGTAACGCCACGACCGTAGCCGGCGACAACATAGAAGCTCGCTTCGCGCTTATCGAACACCGCATAACCACTGCTTTGATCGAACAGTTTGCGGCTTTCA